>NZ_CP092480.1:937500-1237500 GCF_022429645.1 Lutibacter sp. A80 | reverse complement strand
GTAATGATTCTTGCTTAGATGCTTTTGCTCACTGAAAAGTGATGTAAAAAAAGAAAGCTTCATAATAAAAATATTATGAAGCTTTTTGCGGAGAAAGAGGGATTCGAACCCCCGGAGGTGTGACCCTCAACAGTTTTCAAGACTGCCGCATTCGACCACTCTGCCATTTCTCCTTTAGCGGTTGCAAATATAGAAACCTTTTTTGGTTCTCTCAAACTTTTTTTAGATTTTTTTTAATTATTTTTTACTTTATTTTAAAGTAGATTTGACTCTCAATTAATTAGATGAATTTAACAATAGAAATATTAGCTATAATTGTTGTTGGTTTTCTGGTAAGTAGTAATTAAATAGGGGGTAGGTTTATTAAGAACTTATTATATGTAGTGGTTGTTATTATAATAATAAAACAATGTTTTTTTTGAATTTATTTCAATCAGTAAATTAGTCTTCTCTAAAATTCTTTTTTAAATTTGTCAGCTAAATTATATGTATGTCTAATTCATTCGGAAAAATATTTACAATAACAACTTTTGGAGAATCTCATGGAGAAGCTATTGGAGGAGTAATTGATGGTTGTCCAGCTGGTGTTAAACTTGATTTTGAAGCTATTCAAAATGACATGGATAGAAGAAAGCCAGGTCAATCTAAAATTGTAACTCAGCGAAAAGAACCTGATGAAGTACAATTTTTATCAGGTATTTTTGAAGGAAAAACCACAGGTGCTTCTATTGGTTTTATTATTAAAAATGTGCACCAGAGGTCTAATGATTATTCTCATATAAAAGATACTTATCGTCCTTCTCATGCAGATTATACCTATGATAAAAAATATGGAAATCGTGATTATCGTGGAGGAGGAAGAACATCTGCTAGAGAAACTGCTAATTGGGTAGTAGGTGGTGCAGTTGCAAAACAAGTAATTCCTTCAATAAAAATAAATGCATACACTTCTTCTGTTGGTGATTTATTTTTAGAAAAACCATATCAAGCATTAGATTTCAGTAAAACAGAAAATAATATAGTTCGTTGCCCAGATACTGAAGTTGCTGAAAAAATGATTTCTAAAATAGATCAAATTAGAAAACAAGGAGATACTATTGGAGGTACTGTTACCTGTGTAATTCAAAATGTACCAGTAGGCTTGGGTGAACCAATTTTTGATAAATTACATGCGCAGCTTGGAAAAGCAATGCTCTCTATAAATGCTGTAAAAGGTTTTGAATATGGAAGCGGTTTTTGTGGAGCAAAAATGAAAGGTAGTGAGCATAATGATATTTTTAACGATGATGGCTCTACTAAAACTAATCTTTCTGGAGGGATTCAAGGAGGTATTAGCAATGGAATGGATATTTATTTTCGTGTAGCTTTTAAACCTGTTGCTACTATTATGCAAAAACAACAAACCATTGATAAAGATGGAAACATAGTTGAAATGATGGGTAAAGGCCGTCACGATCCTTGTGTGGTTCCAAGAGCTGTACCTATTGTTGAGGCTTTGGCAGCAATGGTAATAGCAGATTTTATGATGTTAAATAAATAATTCCTGCCAATTCAAAATTAGAAAAGCAGTTTTCATTTTTTTGGAAATAGTATCTTTTATATTTCCAAAAAATCTTAATTTGCTATGTAATAAAATTATTTATATTGAAATATATTGAGATTCTTGTAAAACTCAGAAGAATTATTCGTTCTATAAATCTCGAGAGTAAAAAAATAGAAAAAGAATTTGGAATAAGTATTCCTCAACTTTTAGTACTTAAATATTTATCAGATCAAAAGGATTATAGAGCATTTGCTAAAGATATTAAAGCGTATATTAATTTAAATGCAAGTACTGTTTCCGGTATTATTTCAAGGTTAGAAGCGAAAGGGCTTTTAGCCAAAACCCTACGATCAAGCGATAAAAGAGCTACATATATTGTTTTAACAGCTAAAGGAGCAGATTTGCTTAATAATTCTCCTTCTACACTTCAAGAAAAATTATCGCATAGATTAAAAAAATTAAGTGCAGCTCAAATTGAAGAATTAGATAGAAATATAGAGTTGTTAACTACAATAATGGATGTTGAAGACGTTGATGCTGCTCCATTACTTACTATTCAAGAAATAACAAATCATTCAGAATAATTTTATACAAAGTTTCTTTAATAAGTAAATTAATGTGTTTTAAAAATTAAACAGCTTGTTTTAAGTTGTTTAAGTCACGTTTTTTATGTTTTTTAATTAAATAGTTTCTATAAGAACTATTTTTTATATATTTGCAAAAGTTCCTTTAAATTTAAAGGTTTTTAAATATAGTTTCACTAGAACAAGTATATGTATATTGAAAAGAATTCAGAAAATATTATTGTGTGTGCAAAAATTAAAACTTCATTTTCGGTAGGATCAATTTTAAGTTGTCTCGAAAATTCTAAAACAACTACAATTATAGCTACGTAGCATTAAATTACAGATAATTTATCTTTTACTCCTAGTTTAGTAGCCTGTATTACTTGCTGTTTAGCAAAAAATTACAACGATAAATAACGATAAGATTTCACTAATAACGAAACGTATATTCTTTAGTTTCTATTTGGTGTTCTTTATATGTCTTAAAAAATAAATAATCATTGAATTTATTAATTATAATACTAACAATTTGTTAGTGTTTAAACAAAACATAGAAATGATATAATCAAAAAATAATAAAAGAATAACAAAAGTAACGTATGCAATTTTTTAAGTTTTTTAATTGAAACGTTATTTAAAAATTAAAAAAAACTATTGAAAGTAAAAGATTGTGACGCATGTTTTTTAATCAAAGTCTCAATCTATTTTAATTAAATTATATAAAAAATAAGAATGAAAGTACTAGTAATTGGAGCAGGAAATATGGGATTAACTTATGCGGAAGGGATGTCTAAATCAAAACTTCTAAAAGAAAATATCATGGTTATGGATAAATCTGATGAAAAACTAGATGAACTTCATCAAATATTACATTTTGATGCATATAGTAATTTAGAAGATTGTATTCCAAAAGCAGATATAATTTTTGTAGCAGTAAAACCATATCATGCAGAAGAGTTATTTAAAACAATAAAACCTTTGGTTACGTCAGATCAAATTCTAATATCTATTATGGCTGGTATAACTATAGATGTTATCCAGAATCTTTCTGGAGTATCAAAAGTAGTACGTGCAATGCCTAATCTACCGGCAAGTGTTGGGTTGGGTTTAACATCTTATGTTTCGTCATCTAATGTTTCGAGAATTGAGTTGTTAACTGTTGAAGGTTTGTTAAGTACAACTGGAAAATCTATTCTAGTAAGTAATGAAAACTTAATTGATGCATCAACAGGTATCTCTGGAAGTGGTCCTGCATATGTGTTTTATTTTATGCAAAGTATGATGGAGGCTGCGTTGCAAATGGGCTTCTCTAAAAACGATTCTAAATTGTTGGTGAGTCAAACTTTTACAGGAGCTATAGAGCTTTTTAATCAGTCTAATCTTTCGCCTAATTCTTGGATGCAAAAAGTAGCTTCTAAAGGTGGAACAACACAAGCAGCGTTAGATTCTATGGATGATAATAATGTAAATGAATTAATTAAGGAAGCTGCATTCGCTGCGTTTTCTCGTGCCGTTGAATTAGGAAAAGTAAGTTAATATGTATAAAGAAATAATAGTTATTAAGGTTGGTACTAATGTAATGACCAATAAAGATAACAGAATTGTAAGAACAGTTTTAAGAAATTTAGTGAAACAAATTGCTGAACTTTATGAGCGTGGTATAATTACGCTTTTAGTTTCATCGGGTTCTGTAATTGCAGGAAAAGAAGTTTTAGGAGAGTCAACTATAGAAGATAAAACACAAAAAAGACAAGTGTATTCTTCTATTGGACAACCTAGAATGATGCGATTCTATTATACCATTTTTCAAGAATATGGAATGAAATGTGCTCAGGTACTTCCAACTAAAAGAGATTTTAGTCCAGGAATTCATCGTGAAAATATGATAAAATGTTGTCAAGGTTTACTTTCTGAAGGGGTAATTCCTATTGCAAATGAAGATGATGCAGTTTCTATTACAATGTCTATGTTTTCAGATAATGATGAACTTGCAAGTTTGCTTGCACAATTGATAAATGCCGATAGGTTAATTATTCTTACAGATATTGATGGATTGTATACGGGGCATCCAGATGCGGATAGTAGTGATCTTATTAAAAATGTAGATCCAGATGATAATCTTGATGAGTATATTAAAGATAGCGGCAAATTAGAAGGTGAAGGAAGAGGAGGAATGGGATCTAAATTAACCTATGCTCAAGAAACTGCTTCGCATAGTATTCCTACTTTTATTGCTAATGGAAAACGAAAAAATACTATAATAGATATTATAGATGGTAAAAGTGTTGGGACAAAAGTGTCCTTGTAATAAAAAAAATAAAATGAAATTATTAACTACAGAAATAAAAAATAAAGTATTAAAAAGTATGGAGCGTATCCTAGATAAAAATAGGGCTCAATTACTTCAAGCAAATAAAAAGGATTTAGATGCGTTTAGTAAAAATGATCAAGCAATGTATGATCGTTTGTTAATAAATGATGGAAAGATTGACGGAATGATAACTGCTATTTCACAAGTACATTCTCAAGAAGATCCAATAAATAAAATAATTACAAACAAAACCTTAGAAAATGGTTTAAAAGTTGTAAATAAAACAGCTCCCTTTGGAACTATAATGATTATTTATGAATCTAGACCAGATGTAACTGTTGAAGCAGCTGTACTTGCTTTTAAAGCAAATAATAAAATTTTACTTAAAGGAGGAAAAGAAGCCATATTTAGTAATAAAATACTTGTTGATTTTTGGCATCAAGCTTTGAAAGAAAATGATTTAAGTACCGATTATATCCAATTGTTGACAATGGATAGAAAAGAGACACAGCAATTTTTAAAAAATCCAACAGAGCAATTAGATTTAATTGTTCCTCGTGGAGGTGAAAAACTAATAGCATTTGTTAAGGAATATGCAAAATGCGCTGTTTTGGTTAGTGGTAGAGGTAATAACTTTGTCTATGTTGATGAAAATGCTGATTGGGAAAAAAGTATTGCTGTAATTCTTAATGCTAAAACTAGTAAAATATCTGCGTGTAATGCTGTTGATAAAATATTAATAAATTCAAATATTCCAGATTATCCTCAAAAAATGTCTGATTTAAAGGATGCTTTAAAAGAAAAAAGTGTATCTATTTGGGTTGATTCAAAAGCAAAAGATATATTAAAAGAAGCAGCACTAATTACTGAAGAATCTATGTGGAGTGAAGAGTTTTTAGCAATGAAATGTTGTATAGGCGTTGTAGATGCTACAAAAGAAGCTATTGAAAAAATTAATATGTATTCTGGTGGGCATTCAGCAACAATTATGACTGCCAATAACGAAACTGCTTCAGTTTTTATGGAACAAGTTGATTGTGCTGCAGTTTATCAAAATTCATCAACTAGATTTACTGATGGTGGTCAAATGGGAGTGGGTGCAGAACTAGCAATTAGTACTGATAAATTGCACCATAGAGGTCCTTTAGGTCTTAATGAATTGGTGACTAATAAATATTATGTTTATGGAGATGGGCACGTACGTGATTAGTTTTTAATAAAATAATAATATTAGCTAATAAAATATTTAGCCTGCATTTAGAAATTGTTTAAGTGCAGGCTATTTAAGTTTTTACATATAAAAGAGTAAAAAAAGTAAAGGTATTACTATACCTAAAACTGCATAAATACCACCTCTTCCAGTAATTCCTTTTTTACCTTTTACCATAAAAAATGAAGTTACAGCAAATAGAATTAATGCTAGTGCGTAAATATCTGAAAACCATGTCCAAATTCTATTTGGATTGTAATGAAGATAATTTACTTCATAAAAAATAGGTCTTTTTTTTAGGTATTCCGCATAGCCTTTTCCATTGTGTATGTTTACTATTATAGATGAACCACCTTTTAAGAATATTTTTAATTGATTGGTATTTCTGTAATAGTGTTTTTTGTAATTTTCACGTTTATCTACATCATCTAATAATTTGAGTATGTTCTCTTTTGTAGTAGCGTTTTTTTCTAAATTGATAGTCGTTTTAAAATCTTTCACTTCAACAGAATAATTAGGGTTCCAATCACTCATATGATTTAATGCAATACCCGATAGACCATAAATTAAGGTTGTACCAATAAAAAAATAACCAATATCTCTATGAAGAATTCTACTCCATTTTCGCAATTGTTTCATTTTAAAAAAAATTATTCAGTAGCTATATTTGTGTGTGAAACATATTGTAAGGAGTAATTTGAAATATGATCAATTCCTTCTTTTTTCATTTTGTTTCTGTATTCTTGAAGGTGCTTCTTTTTGTTATTAAATTGTTCTTCATTCGAAGCTCCTTCAGAATGACTTTTAATATTATCTTCATCCATTTTTAAAAGATAGGCTTCGTCTATTCTTTCTTCAAGTACAATTCCAATTACTTTAATTTCTTCTCCCATTAATGCTTCATCAAAACGTTCGTCTGCAACTATATGTGCATCACCTTCATCAGTAACCAATAGAATTTTTTTTCCGCCGTGTTTGCAAACATGGTCAACTATGCCTGTTACTTCAATTTCTTTACCTACGTAATCACCTGCTTTTGTGTCAAATTCACTTAAGGATACTTTTGGAGTATCTAGAATTTCAATAGCTTCTTCTTTATTTTGAACTTCAGATTTTTTATCAGATTTACAAGAAAAAGCAAGAGCGCTAATAATTATTAAGAATAATAAATTTTTCATATTGTTTTTTTAATTTGATTGGGTTAATTTTAAAATTTACAACATCTAAATTATACTAGTTTTAAGTTTTATAGTATGATTAAAATCAGTTAATTATGAATTTTTAATTTTTTTTTGATAGTTGTTTTGTGAAAATTAAAAGGAAAGAATTTCAAAAAAGTTTATAAAAAAAAGATGCTGTCTAAAATTTAGACAGCATCTTTTAAAACTAATTTTTAGTTAAGGTTGATAATTACATAGCAGGTAAATCTCCATCACCTTTTGTAGGTAAATTACTATATCCCATTAAATATTCATCAACTTTTCTTGCGGCTTCTCTTCCTTCAGATATTGCCCAAACTATTAAACTTTGACCTCTACGCATATCTCCAGCAGTAAACACTTTAGTAACATTAGTACGGTAATCTACATTTGAAGCTTCGTAATTACTTCTAAAATCTGTTTTAATTCCAAGCTGGTCACTTAATGTTGCTTCTGGTCCAGTAAATCCAAGAGAAAGTAAAACTAACTCACAAGGCCATGTTTTTTCAGTACCTTCAATTTCAATTAATTCTGGGCGTTGACCAGGAACCATTTTCCATTCAACATTAATAGTTTTTAACGCTGTTAGATTGCCTTTTTCATCAACAATAAATTCTTTAGTGTTAATTAACCAGTTTCTATCACAACCTTCTTCATGTGATGAAGATGTTTTTAGTTTTAAAGGCCAATAAGGCCAAGGTGTTGACGGACTTCTTTGTCCTGGTGGTTTTGGCATTATCTCAAAGTTCGTTACCGATTTAGCTCCTTGTCGGTTTGAGGTTCCAACACAATCTGAGCCGGTATCTCCACCCCCAATTACAATTACATTTTTATCGGTTGCTAGTACTTGATCTTTAATTTTTTCGCCAAATACAACCTTTGTTTGTTGTGTTAAAAAGTCCATAGCTTGTACAACATCTTTGTGGTCTCCACCTTTAATAGGTAAACCTCTTTTTTGTGTTGCTCCACCGCATAAAACTATTGCATCAAACTTTTTTAACTCTTCTACATCATAATTTACACCAACATGAACATTTGTTTTAAATTCGATTCCTTCTTTTTCAAGAATATCAATTCTTCTGTCTATTATTCCTTTTTCTAATTTAAAATTTGGAATACCGTAGCGTAATAAACCTCCAACTTTGTCATCTCTTTCAAAAACAGTTACATTGTGTCCAGCTCTATTTAATTGTTGAGCAGCAGCTAAACCAGATGGGCCTGAACCTACAATAGCTATTTTTTTATCGGTTCTTGTACTTGGTGTTTGCGGTACTATCCAGCCTTCTTTAAAAGCTTTTTCAACAATGTTTTTTTCAATATTTTCTATTGATATAGGATCGTCTATAATACCAAGCACACAAGCTTGCTCACAAGGAGCTGGGCATAGTCTTCCTGTAAATTCTGGAAAATTATTAGTTGAATGTAATATCCAAGATGCTTTTTTCCATTCACCTTGATGTACCATGTGATTGAAATCTGGAATTAAATTACCAAGAGGACATCCACTGTGGCAAAATGGAATTCCACAATCCATACATCTAGATCCTTGTTTAGTAATTTCAGCCTTATTTAATGGTTGTGTAAATTCATTATAATTAGTTACACGTTCTTTAACTGGCTTATATTTTTCGTCTTTTCTTTCGAATTCTTTAAATCCTGTTACTTTTCCCATATTTTTTATGCTGTTAATTCTTCAAACATTTCTTCTTCAGTCTCTAAGCGCTTTAATGCGCGTTTGTATTCTATAGGCATTACTTTAACAAAATTGTTTAAGCTTTTTTCCCAATTTTTTAATAATTCTTTACCTCTGTTACTATTAGTGTATAGTACGTGTTTTTCAATTAATGCTTTTAATTCAGTTGCATCTTCTTTTTCAATTGCTTCAAACTCTATGGTTTCAGTATTACACAATCCATTTGTGAATTTATCGTTTGGATCGTATACATAAGCAATACCACCACTCATACCTGCAGCAAAGTTTCTTCCTGTTTTACCAAGTACAACTACTTTACCTCCTGTCATATATTCACAACAGTGGTCTCCAACACCTTCTACAACTGTAGTTGCTCCAGAGTTTCTAACAGCAAAACGTTCACCGGCAATTCCGTTTATATAAGCTTCACCCTTAACGGCTCCAAATAGACAAACATTACCAATTATAATATTTTCTTCTGCTATAAAGTTTGCTTTTTCAGGTTTTTTAATAATTAGTTTAGCTCCAGAGAGTCCTTTTCCTAAATAATCATTGGTATTACCTTCAATTGTAAATGTTAAACCTGGCGCTCCAAAAGCTCCAAAGCTTTGTCCTGCAGACCCAGTAAAGTTTATATTTAAGGTGTCTTCTGGTAAGCCTAAATGACCATAAATTTTAGAAATTTCGTTACTTACAATTGCACCAGTAGATCGGTTCATATTGCAGATAGGATAATTAAGTGTAGTTTTTTCTTTTCTATAGATTGCTCTGTGAGAATCTTTTAGAAGTGTAAAATCTAATACGTTTGCTAGTTCGTGATCTTGTTTTTCCGTATTTTTTAAAGGCATTTTACTATAACCTTCAGGTCTATGTAGTATAGATGTTAAATCTAAGCCTTTTGCTTTATAGTGTTGTATGGCTTTATTTGCATTAATTTTTTGGGTTTTACCAATCATTTCATCCATTGTTCTAAAACCTAACTGAGCCATAATACCTCTTAATTCTTCAGCAATATAATAGAAGAAATTAATAACATGTTCTGGTGTTCCTTTAAAGTTTTTACGCAATTCTTTGTCTTGAGTTGCAATACCTACAGGACAGGTGTTTAAATGGCATTTACGCATCATAATACAACCCGAAGCTACTAAAGGAGCGGTTGCAAAACCAAATTCTTCAGCACCTAATAAAGCTGCAATAGCAACATCACGACCAGTTTTTAATTGTCCATCACATTCAACAACAATTCTAGAGCGTAAATTATTCATTACTAAAGTTTGTTGAGCTTCTGCTAAACCAAGTTCCCAAGGTAAACCAGTATGTTTTAATGATGTTAGGGGAGATGCACCAGTTCCACCATCGTAACCAGCAATTAATACAACATCGGCTTTAGCTTTTGCTACACCAGCTGCAATTGTACCAACTCCAACTTCAGAAACTAGTTTTACGTTTATACGTGCTTCTCTATTAGCATTTTTTAAATCGAAAATTAATTGAGCTAAATCTTCAATTGAATAAATATCATGATGTGGTGGTGGTGAAATTAAACCAACAAAAGGAGTTGAATTTCTAGCTTTGGCAATCCAAGGAAGTACTTTTTCACCAGGTAATTGACCACCTTCTCCTGGTTTTGCTCCTTGAGCCATTTTAATTTGAATTTCTTCAGCATTTGTTAAGTAATGCGAAGTAACTCCAAAACGACCTGAAGCTACCTGCTTAATTGCAGAATTTCTACTATCTCCGTTAATATCTTTTTGGAAACGTTTTCTATCTTCACCACCTTCACCAGAATTAGATTTTCCTCCAATACGGTTCATTGCAATGGCTAAATTTTCGTGAGCTTCTCTAGAAATTGACCCGTAAGACATAGCTCCGGTTTTAAATCGTTTTACAATTTCTGTCCAAGGTTCTACTTCATCTATTGGAATTGGGTCGTAATTGTTAAATTCGAACAAACCTCTAATAGTCATTAAACGTTCAGATTGTTCGTTTACGGTTTTAGCATATACATTATAGCTTTTTTGATCGCTTAATCTAACTGCTTGTTGTAGTTTAGCTACAGTTGTTGGGTTAAACATATGTTTTTCACCTCCACGTCTCCAACGGTAATGTCCTCCAATATTTAAACCGAGTCTATTTTTAATTAATGTTTTAGGATATGCGTAGTTGTAACGTGCTGAAATTTCTTTTTCAATTTCATACAGTCCTACACCTTCAATTCTAGAAGTTGTAAAAGGGAAATATTTTTCAACAAATTTAGAGTTAAAACCAACAATTTCGAATATTTGTGAACCTCTGTAAGAGTGTAATGTAGAGATTCCAATTTTATTCATAATTTTTAATAAGCCTTTTCCAATTGCTTTATTAAAATTATCAACGGCTTTTTGCTCATCCATACCAGTAATAAATCCTTCTTTTACTTGGTTACGGATAATTTCGTTTACCATATAAGGATTAATAGCACTTGCTCCATAACCAAATAAAGTTGCAAATTGATGAGGTTCTCGAGGTTCTGCAGATTCAATAATAATATCAAAATAAGAACGTTTACGCATTCTATTCATTTGATGATTAACATAAGAACAAGCTAATAATGCTGGTATTGGAGCCATTTCTTCATTAGCACCTCTATCAGATAAAATAATAATATTATTTTTGTTTCTTACGGCTTCTGCAACTTGTTTAATTATATTTTCTAAAGCATCTTCTAAACCATTTACGCCTTTTTCTTTTACGTAAAGCATTTGAATGGTTATTGCTTTAAAGTCACCAATTTTTATGTTTCTAATTTTTTCTAAATCGTTATTAGAAATAACTGGGTTTTGAATTCTAAGTTTTTTACACTGTCGTTTAGTAATGCTAAAAATATTTCTATCTTTTCCTAATGCAAGACTAATATCTGTTACAATTTCTTCGCGAATTCCATCTAAAGGAGGATTGGTTACCTGAGCGAATAATTGTTTAAAATAATTTGATATAAGTTGAGGTCTGTCTGATAAAACAGCTAAAGGAGTATCAATACCCATTGAACCTAAGGCTTCTTTACCATTTTGTGCCATAGGTGTAATTACTTCTTGAATATCTTCTATAGTGTAATTGTATAATCTAGAACGAGTTTTAATATCTAAGGTTTCAATTGGACATTCTTCATTGTTATTAGGAACATCTTTTAGAAAAACTCTTGTTTCGTCTAACCATTGTTTATAAGGTCTTTCAGAGGCAATTTTAGCTTTTATTTCTTCATCATTAATAATTCTACCTTCATTCATGTCAACTAAAAACATTTTTCCAGGTTCTAGTCTACCATGTTTTTCAATATCTTCTGGTTCAATATCAACAACACCAATTTCTGAAGACATTATTAATTTTCCGCTTTTTGTTACGGTATATCTAGAAGGTCTTAATCCGTTTCTGTCTAATAATGCACCAATATAGTCTCCATCTGTAAAAGGTACAGAGGCAGGTCCATCCCAAGGTTCCATTAGGCAAGCATTATATTCGTAAAATGCTTTACGTTCTTTAGACATTGTTTGGTGTTTTTCCCAAGCTTCAGGCATTAACATCATCATAACTTCAGGTAATGATCTTCCACTTAAAGTTAAAAGTTCAACAACCATATCCATAGATGCTGAATCTGATTTTCCAGGTAATATTATAGGAAATAATTTTTCAATATCATCACCAAAAAGCTCACTTTTCATAATTTCCTCACGTACACGCATTCTACTAACGTTTCCGCGTAAAGTGTTTATTTCACCATTTTGGCACATATACCTAAATGGTTGAGCTAGTTCCCAAGAAGGCATTGTATTAGTTGAAAAACGTTGATGTACAAGTGCTAGTCTAGTTACTAAATCTGGTTGTTGTAAATCTGTATAATATGGGCCAATATCTTCTGGCATAATTATACCTTTGTATATTAAAGTAGTATTAGATAAACTAGATACGTAAAAATACGAAGCTTCAGACATTTTTGAACCCGCAATAGTATGTTCTGCAATTTTACGTGCTGCGTATAATTTTGCTTTAAAATTAAGCTCTTTTAAGTCTGGATCTTTACTGATAAATATTTGTTCAATAGTTGGTTCTGAATTTAGAGCAATTTCACCAAGTTGAGTAGAATCTACAGGAACTTTTCTCCAACCTAATATATTTAACCCTTGATTTTTAATTTCTTTTTCAAATTCTTCTTTACAAAAGCGGTATTGGTTTTTGTTTTTTGGGAAAAATACCATTCCAACAGCATATTCTCTTTGCTCAGGTAATTCAAATTCACAAACTCTTTGAAAAAATGTATGTGGAATATCTATTAGTAGCCCAGCTCCATCACCTGTTTTTCCATCTGAACTAACTCCTCCACGATGTTCTAATTTCACTAAAATTTCTAAAGCATCATGTATAATTTGGTTTGTTTTCTGTCCTTTTAAATTGCATATAAAACCAGCTCCACAGTTTTCATGTTCAAATTCTGGTAAGTATAATCCTTGTTTTATCATATAGAATGTTATTATTATAGAATGTTTACAAAAATAGTGAAAAATTGTTGTAGTTTGTTTGATAAGTTCGAAAACGTTGTAATTATTATAATAAAAGAATTTAAATGTTGAAAATAATTAAATATGTAATTTAAGCTTTAAATATTAAGAAATTGTTAAATGTAATTAGCTCTAAAAACTTAAGCTAATTTAAAAAACAACAAGTTTTAATAATTTTTGATTTAAAAAATGAGACATTTTAAACTTGAAATTTGGTTTTATATAGTAAATAGGTATATTTATGTAGAATATGTACCTATATATGTATAAAATTGTTAAATTTCAATCTTATTAGTAATAATGAAGAATATTCTTTAAAAAAATATGACATAGAGTTAAGCTTTAAATCAATTACCTAAAAATATATTTGAAACCCTTTTTAAATAAAAAAACATGTAAATGAAGTAAAACAAACATATATAAATAACTACTAATCTCTGAAGAAATTCAGAATAAAAACCAAATAAATAAATAAAAAATGAATTATCAAAAGCATTACAATTACAGTATTGAAGATCCTCAAAAATTTTGGAAAGAACAAGCTAATGAATTAAAATGGTTTAAAAATCCGGAGACAATCTTATCAAAAGATGAATTTGGAATTGATCGTTGGTTTGCCGATGGAAAATTAAATATGTGTTATTTAGCGGTAGACAAACACGTTGAAGATGGTTTTGGAGAACAAGAAGCTATTATTTACGAATCTCCTGTAACACAACAAAAAGTATCTTATTCTTATAATGATGTAAAATCACAAGTGGAGCGTTTGGCTGGTGGATTATGTGATTTAGGTGTTCAAAAAGGAGATACTGTAATTATTTATATGCCAATGATTCCGCATGCGGTTTTTAGTATGTTAGCTTGTGCGCGTATTGGTGCAATACATTCAGTAGTTTTTGGTGGTTTTGCACCACACGAATTAGCGATTAGAATAGATGATTGTAAACCAAAAGCTATTATTACAGCTACTTCTGGAATGGAAGTTGATCGATTAATTGCCTATAAACCTATGGTTGATGAAGCTATTGAATTAGCAAAACATAAACCAACAAAAGTAATTGTTTATAAGCGTAATTTGGGTGCTGTAAATCCTAAAACAGATCGTTATATTAGTTATAAAAAGTTAGTTAAAAAGTCGAAGCCTGTAGATTGTGTTGAAATGAACTCTACCGACCCATTATATATTTTATATACTTCAGGAACTACAGGGAAACCAAAAGGAATCATTCGTGATACGGGTGGTTATGCAACTGCTTTAAAATATTCAATGAAAAATATTTATGGAGTTGAAGAAGGTGATGTATTTTGGGCAGCTTCAGATGTTGGTTGGGTTGTAGGACACAGTTATATTGTGTATGCACCTTTATTGAATAGAAATACAACAATCGTTTTTGAAGGAAAACCTATTAGAACACCTGATGCTAGTACTTTTTGGAGAATAATTAGTGAAAATAATGTAAAAGTAATGTTTACGGCTCCAACTGCAATTCGTGCAATTAAAAAAGAAGATCCAGATGGAGAATTGCTAAAAATGTACGATTTAAGTTGTTTGAAATATCAATTTTTAGCAGGTGAACGTTGCGATGCTGCAACATTGCAATGGTTAGAAGAAAAATTAGAAATTCCGGTTATTGATCATTGGTGGCAAACAGAATCCGGTTGGCCAATAGTATCAAATATGATGGGGATTGAACCTTTACCAGTAAAACCAGGCTCGGCAGCAAAACCAGTTGGGGGTTATAATATTCAAATTTTAGGTGCTGATGGAAAAGAATTAGGAGCAAATGAAGAAGGTTTGGTTAATATAAAATTACCATTACCTCCAGGAACCTTGGCAAATATTTGGGGAAATACCGATCGATTTATTGATGGATATTTGAAGAAGTTTCCAGGATATTATTTCTCAGGAGATGGTGGTTATATTGATGAGGACGGCTATGTATTTATTACAGGTCGTGTGGATGATGTAATTAATGTTGCAGGTCATAGATTGTCAACTGCTGAAATGGAAGAAGTGGTTTCTTCAAACCCTTCGGTGGCTGAATGTGCTGTTTTTGGAATTGAAGACGCTTTAAAAGGACAAGTTCCTTTAGCGTTAGTGGTGTTAAAATCTGGTGATTATGTTTCTAGTTTTGAATTGGAATATAAAATTGTTCAAGAAGTTAGAAAACAAATAGGGCCTGTTGCTTCCTTAAAAAAAGTATTACTAGTTCAAAGATTACCTAAAACACGTTCGGGAAAAATTCTTCGAAAATTATTAAGAAATATAGCCGATGGAATTGAATATACCATTCCTTCAACTATAGATGACCCTGAAATTGTAAATGAAATTACGCACGAATTCAAATTGCATAAAATTGGTATTTATGAACATGCTACAGAAGAGGAAAAACAAACTTTAGCCGATTTAAAAGTTGATTCGTTTATTAAATATTACAAATCTTATCAGCATAGTGTAAATGATCCAGAAGGTTTTTGGGCACAAATTGCAGATACGTTTACGTGGCATAAAAAATGGGATAGTGTTGTTGAATTTGATTGGGAAAAACCAAAATTTGAATGGTTTAAAGGTGCTAAATTAAATATTACTGAAAATTGTTTAGATCGTCATTTGGATAAACGGGGTGATGATATTGCCATTCTTTGGGAACCAAATAATCCAGATGAAGCTAATAGAAGTTTCACATATAAAGAATTACATGCTGAAGTTTGTAAATTTTCAAACGTATTAAAAAATAATGGTGTTGAAAAAGGAGATAGAGTTTGTGTGTATATGCCAATGGTTCCTGAATTAGCCATTGCTTTATTAGCCTGTGCTAGAATAGGAGCAGTACACTCAGTTGTTTTTGCAGGCTTTTCTGCGGTAGCACTTTCAACAAGAATTAACGATTCAGAATGTAAAGTATTATTAACTTCTGATGGAGTTTTTAGAGGAAGCAAAGCAGTTGATTTCAAAAAAATAGTTGATGAAGCATTAGAAACGTGTCCAACTATAGAAACTGCTATTGTATTGAATAGAGTAAATGGAGACATTAATATGAAAGAAGGTCGTGATATTTGGTGGCACGATGAAATAGCAAAAGTAAATGATGTTTGTGAAGCCGAAGTTATGGACGCTGAAGATATGTTGTTTATTTTATATACTTCAGGTTCCACAGGAAAGCCAAAAGGTATGGTACATACGTGTGCAGGTTATATGATTCATACAGCGTACAGTTTTAAAAATGTTTTCCAATATACCCAAGGTGATGTATATTTCTGTACGGCTGACATTGGTTGGATTACAGGTCATTCATACATAGTTTACGGACCTTTAGCAGCAGGTGCAACTACCTTAATGTTTGAAGGTGTTCCTTCATATCCAGATTACAGTCGTTTTTGGCAAATTGTGGAAAAATACAAAGTGAATCAATTCTATACTGCTCCAACAGCAATTAGAGCATTGGCAGCACAAGGAAATGAATTAACTGAACGCAACGATTTAAGTTCAATAAAAGTATTAGGAACAGTTGGAGAGCCAATTAATGAAGAGGCTTGGCACTGGTACGATGAGAAAATTGGAAAACAAAAATCTCCAATTGTTGATACTTGGTGGCAAACTGAAACTGGTGGAATTATGATTTCTCCATTGGGAGGAGTAACACCAACAAAACCTACTTTTGCAACACGTCCATTACCGGGTATTCAACCTTGTTTGGTTGATGAACAAGGCGAAGAGTTAAATACAAACCCTGCGGAAGGTAGGTTGTGTATTAAATATCCTTGGCCGTCTATTGCACGTACAATTTATGGAAATCATCAACGCTATAAAGAAACGTATTTTACTGCTTTTGAAGGAAAATATTTTACTGGTGATGGAGCCTTTAGAGATTTAGAAGGAAATTATAGAATTACAGGTAGAGTAGATGATGTTGTAATTGTTTCGGGTCATAATTTAGGAACTGCTCCAATTGAAAACGTAATTAATGAACATAGTAATATTGTAGAATCTGCAGTGGTTGGTTTCCCTCATGATATTAAAGGAAATGCATTATATGCCTATGTAATTGTATACGAACTTCCTGAGAATGAAGATTTCTTACGTCGTGAAATTAACGATTTAATTGCACGTTCTATTGGGCCAATTGCCAAATTAGATAAAATTCAGTTTGTAACAGGATTACCAAAAACGCGTTCAGGAAAAATTATGCGTAGAATTTTACGTAAAATTGCTGAAAATGAAACTTCAAATTTAGGAGATATTTCAACCTTATTAAACCCAGAAGTAGTGAAAGCTGTGATGGAAGGTTCTTTGGTGAAATAGAATTAATTAATAGTAAATTTTAAAACCATTCTCATAAATTGAGAATGGTTTTTTTTAGTTTAAAATCCTAATAAAAAAGTTGATGCTCCTACAATAAAAGCATAAATTATATTTACAATTTTTACAGCTAAAAATGTTCTTCTAGATTCCGCAAGCATAGGAAGCATTCCATGTCCATCTTGTGATATTGAACTAGCTAATAAAATACTAAAAGGAATACTACCTTGAGCAAAAAGAGTGACAAATATTAAATGAGGTCCAGATTCAGGAATTAAACCTACTAAAATTGCAATAATTAATACTACAAACATATTAGAAGTTATCCAAGCTTGAACATCTATGTAATTCATTAAAAAATGCATTAATAAAAGTGTTCCAAATACCCACAAGAAAATTCGGGGAAGATGTTTTTTTACAATATGTGCCCAAATATGCTTTTTAAGAAAATGATTAGGTACAGTAATTACAATAAATAATGAAAAAAGAAATGCTAATAATACTGAAATTTTCATCCAAATTTCTAAACCTCCAGCGATTATTCCGGTTGAAACACCTGTTATGAGTATTAAAATGATAATGCTTGTTGTAATTCGGTGAAAAGATGGATGAAATAAATTGAACCAAATTTTATCTTTTTCAAAACATTTGCAATCGGGTTCGTTGTGTAAAGGAAGCTTATGTGTTGAAATTTGTTCGAGTGCTTTGGTTGGTTTATAAAGTTTATCTGTAATATAACCTGCCAATACTCCAACTACAAAAATAATTAAGGTTAGTAAAATGGCTTTTTCGGGAATTAAAGCAAACATAACAAAAGATTCATCTCCACTTGTAGCAATCATTGTTGTAACTAATGCTCCAAAAGAAACTAACCTATGCGAATACATAGCAACTATTGTAAATGCACCAAGACAACCAGGAATTGCGCCTAAAAGACCTGCAATTAAATATTGACTCCATTTATTTTTTGTAAGGAATTTTTGCCATAAACCTTTTGATTGTACATTTATATATTCTATAACCAGCATCATAACAAAAACAAATCCAGTTATCATAATGGCGTGTAGCAGTGTTTTATAAACTAATTCCATATATTATTCAATTTATTTATGTTTTAATTCATAAAATAGTCCTCTTTCTAGATTAACAGTTTCTATTTTATTATTTGTTTCCAATCCTGCCAAATACTTATTTATTTCATTTATATGGATGCCTAAAAAACTATGTAAATCATCTAATGTACAAGGCCTTCTTGCAATTGTTTCTAAAATGGCTGTTTCAATATTTCCGTTGTACGATTCAATATTTGATCGTTTATCTGGAGAGGCTATTATTTCAACATTTGGCAACTTCCAATAATCATTAATTTTTTGTAATTCTATTTTTGTTAAAGGAATTAAGTCTTGTCTTGTTCCTGGGCGATCTAAAGTGTTTAATTGAATACTATCTGGTTTTATTTTAAGGATTGCTTCCTTTAATAAATTAAGTTCCTTTTTTGAATCATTATAACCTTTTAAAAATAATATTTCGAGCCAAATTTCACCTTTGTATTCTTTTCGTAAATCTACTAATCCTTGTATATGTGATTCAATAGTTAATTTTTTTGAAGGTCTGTTGATTTTTAAAAACACCTCTTTACTAGCAGCATCTAATGATGGTAGAATAACATCGGCATCCATCAATTCCTTTCTTAAGTTTTTATCAAAAAGCAAGGTTCCGTTTGTTAAAATTGCAGTTTTAATTTTTGGATATTTTTTTTTGATAAATTTTAAAATAGCTCCAATTTTACTGTTTAAAGTGGGTTCTCCAGATCCTGAAAAAGTGAAATAATCAATTTTAGGATTGTTGCTCATAAATTTTTCTAACTCAGTAATTACACTGTCATATTTCACATATTCTAATCTTTCGGTTGTAAGGTTAGTCGTTTTTCCTACTTCGCAGTAAACACAGTTTAAGGAGCAAACTTTTTTAGGTATTAAATCAATTCCTAAGGACATACCCAACCTACGCGATGGTACTGGACCAAAAAGATGTTTATACATAAGTTAATTTTTTATGTAATTATTGTTTTACTTAGTTGTAAGCTAAAACAAATTATTGTTGACAACGAAGTTACAAAGTATAGTGGTTATTAAGTGTAATGTAAATTACCAACCAAGTTTTTTATTTAATAGAAAGCATAAGTTTTACTGAAATTTTTTTGAAATTAATGCGTTATTCAAATTCATAATTAAATAATTTCATAATTTTATTGATAAATTAAAAACAAACAAATGAATAAATATAAAGTAACAGGTACTATAAAATTAAATGAAATAGAAACTAAAGAAGTAGAAAAAAAAGCTAAAAAGAAATTAAAAGCCATAAGAAAAAAAATAAGTGAAATTCAAGAGGCAATGTATGCCGAAGGTAAATATGCCGTTTTAATTTGTTTACAAGGCATGGATACTTCCGGGAAAGATAGTTTAATTAGAGAGGTTTTTAAAAATGTTAGTGCGCAAGGTGTTGTGGTGCACAGTTTTAAGGTTCCAACGGAGTTGGAGTTAAAACACGATTATTTATGGCGTCATTATATTGCATTACCAGCTAAAGGTAAAATAGGTGTTTTTAACAGAACACATTACGAAAATGTATTGGTAACACGTGTGCATCCAGAATATATTTTTGGAGAAAAAATACCGACAGTAAAAAGTTTAGACGATTTAAATGATGATTTTTACAATAACAGAATGGACGAAATAAATAATTTCGAAAAATTTATTTCTGATAATGGAACTATTATTTTAAAATTCTTTTTAAACCTTTCAAAAGAAGAGCAAAAAAATAGATTATTACGCAGATTGCGTTTAAAAGAAAAAAATTGGAAATTTTCACCTGGAGATTTAAAAGAACGTAAGCTTTGGGATAAGTATCAGTTTTGTTACCAAGATTTATTAAATAAAACTTCTAAAGATAATGCACCTTGGTATGTAATTCCTGCAGACGATAAACCAACAGCTCGTTTAATTGTTGCGGAAACTATTTATAAAACTTTAAAACAATACAATTTTAAAGAACCAGAACTGCCAAAAAAATATAAAATTGAAATTGAAAATTATAAGAATCAATTAGAGAATGAGTAAATTTTAATCTTAACAAGAAAAGTCTACTACAGAGAGTCTTCGACAAGTTCAGACTGACAATTAATAATGAATTTTAAATTAACAAAGTGTCATACTGAGCCTGTCGAAGTATGTTTTTAGAATAAAATTATAAAGATTAGTATTTTAAAGTTTATGAAGTCTTTTACATTGAGTCTTCGACAAGCTCAGACTGACGATTAAGAATGAATTTTAAATTAACGAATTGTCATACTGAGCCTGTCGAAGTATGTTATCCTAAAATAAAGCTATGAAAACGTATGATGTTTATATTTTAAAATGTGCTGATAATTCGTACTATGTTGGTGTTACTAATAATTTAGAAAAAAGAATTATGGAGCATAAAGAAGGTTTAGATTCTAAAAGTTATACATTTAAAAGAAGGCCAATAGCCTTAATTTGGAATCAAACTTTTAATGATATAGAGCAAGCAATTGGTTTTGAGAAAAAGTTAAAAGGATGGAATAGAGTTAAAAAAGAAGCACTGATTAATGGTGAATTTGACAAGTTGGTAAGGTTATCTAAAAATTATACTCAATACGGTAAGTCTTCGACAAGCTCAGACTGACATTAAAAACGAATTTTAAATTAATAAGTGTCATGCTGAGCCTGTCGAAGTATGTTATCCTAAAATAAAGCTATGAAAACGTATGATGTTTATATTTTAAAATGTGCTGATAATTCGTACTATGTTGGTGTTACTAATAATTTAGAAAAAAGAATTATGGAGCATAAAGAAGGTTTAGATTCTAAAAGTTATACATTTAAAAGAAGGCCAATAGCCTTAATTTGGAATCAAACTTTTAATGATATAGAGCAAGCAATTGGTTTTGAGAAAAAGTTAAAAGGATGGAGTAGAGTTAAAAAAGAAGCACTGATTAATGGTGAATTTGACAAGTTGGTAAGGTTATCTAAAAATTATACTCAATACGGTAAGTCTTCGACAAGCTCAGACTGACATTAAAAACGAATTTTAAATTAACAAAGTGTCATACTGAGCCTGTCGAAGTATGTTTTTAGAATAAAATTATAAAGATTAGTATTTTAAAGTTTATGAAGTCTTTTACATTGAGTCCTCGACAAGCTCAGACTGACAATTAATAACGAATTTTAAATTAACGAAGTGTCATACTGAGCTTGTCGAAGTATAATATATTGTTAAAAAGTTTAAAAAAACGGTGCAGGTATTCCTAAAATCGTAAATTACAAATTGTATATTTACAACTTAATATTTTTTAAGATAACTATGGAATTAAAGCTAACAAAACCGATTATTTTTTTCGATTTAGAAACAACAGGAATCAATATTGCAAAAGATAGAATTGTAGAAATTTCTATTTTAAAAGTGTTTCCAAACGGAAATAAAGAAAGTAAAACTTGGTTGGTAAATCCTGAAATGGAAATACCTAAAGAGTCTTCAGATATTCACGGAATTACTAACGAAAAAGTAGTTACAGAACCTACCTTTAAAGAATTGGCAGGTGAAGTTAGTAAAATGATTGATGGTTGTGATTTAGCTGGGTTTAATTCTAACAGATTCGATATTCCGTTGCTTGCAGAAGAAATGTTAAGAGCAAATGTGAATTTTGATATGAAAGATAGAGTTGCAATTGATGTACAAGTAATTTTTCATAAAAAAGAAGAAAGAACATTAAGTGCTGGTTATAAATTTTATTGTGGTAAAGATCTAGAGAATGCACATTCTGCAGAAGCTGATACAATGGCTACTTACGAAATTTTAAAAGCTCAGTTAGATAAATATGATGACCTTGAAAATGATGTTAATTTTTTAAATGAATATTCTAGACATCATAAAAGAGCTGATTTTGCAGGGTTTATTATGTACAATGATAAAAATGAAGAGATATTTACTTTTGGAAAATATAAAGGTCAAAAAGTAGCTGATATTTTAAAGAAAGATAAAGGATATTATTCTTGGATACAAAATGCAGATTTTCCTTTATATACCAAAAAAGTATTAAGTCAAATTAAAGAAAAAACTTTTTTCAATAAAAAAGAGAGTACCTTAGACGATTTGCAAAAAAAATTCAATCAAAAAATTTAAATATGTTCGTTAATTTTGAAGATTTAGATAAAAATGCTAGAGTTTGGATTTATCAAGCAAATAGAGCGTTTACTAATAATGAAGTTGAAATTATAAATGAAAAAACTGCCGATTTTGTTTTAGGTTGGCAACGACATGGAGAAGATTTAAAAGCATCTTTTTGTATTAAATACAATCAATTTATTGTGTTGGCTGTAGATGAAAATTTTAACAATGTTTCAGGTTGTTCTATTGATGCATCTGTAAATTTAATCAAGAATTTAGAAAATGTTTTTTCAGTAGATTTAACAAATAAGTTGAATGTTTCTTTTAGAGATGGTGATGCTATTAACATAGTTAGCATGGCAGATTTTCAAAAATATGTTAAGGAACAAAAAATTACTACAAACACTATTGTTTTTAATAATTTAGTAACAACTAAAGGAGATTTTGAAAACAATTGGGAAGTAACTGCAGATAAAAGTTGGCATAAACGCTTTTTGGTAAGCTAATTTTATAAATATTTTACATCTATTTTTAGGAATGATAAAGAAAACAGTTTTAATAGCTTTAATTTTTTGCGGCACATATTTAAATGCACAAAGTATAGATCCGTTATTGGTAAAAGATACTTTAGCGCAACAAAAATGGGTAGATACCTTATTAAATAATATGACAATTGATGAAAAAATTGGACAATTATTTATGGTAGCTGCTTATTCAAATAAAGATAAGTACCACGAAAATTTTATTTCGAATTTAATAGATAAGTACCATATTGGTGCGCTTATTTTTTTTCAAGATAATCCTTTAAAACAAGCAGAATTAACAAATAAATATCAGTCGCAATCTAAAATTCCGTTATTAATTGGAATAGATGGAGAATGGGGATTGAATATGCGATTAAAAAATACGTATAGATTTCCTTGGAATATGACTTTAGGAGCAGTTGAAAACAATTCGTTAATTACAGCTTTTGGAGTACAAGTAGGTAAACATGCGAACCGTATGGGTATTCATATGAATTTTGCACCTGTAGTAGATGTAAATACAAATCCAGAAAATCCAATAATTGGAAATCGTTCTTTTGGCGAGAATCCGATACAGGTTGCAGATAAAAGTACTGCATTTACATTAGGGCTTCAAAGTCAAAAAGTACTTGCAAGTGCTAAACATTTTCCTGGACATGGAGATACAGCAACAGATTCTCATCTTACACTTCCAACAGTAGATTTTACAAAACAGCGCTTAGATTCGGTAGAGCTATATCCTTATAAACAAAATTTTGAAGCAGGTTTAGGAAGTGTAATGGTGGCGCATTTAAGTGTGCCAGAATTAGAGCCAAATAAAAATTTACCATCTTCTTTATCAAAAAATATTGTGACAGGTTTATTAAAAGAAAAAATGGGCTTTAAAGGGCTAATTATTACAGATGCACTTAATATGAAGGGATCTGCAGATTTTAATTCTCCTCAAGAGATTAATTTAGCAGCAATACTTGCTGGGAATGATTTGTTAGATGTGCCTTTAAATATTCCAGAAACTGTTATCCGTTTTAAACAAGCCTTAGAGTCGGGTGAACTTACTGAAGAGCGTTTAGACGAATCAGTTCGGAAAATATTAAAAACAAAGTATTGGGCGGGTTTAAATAACTATAAGCCTATTGAAACTAAAAATTTACTTGAAGATTTAAATACGGTTGAGAATGAATTAATTCATAGAAAATTGGTTGAAAATTCGATTACTTTATTAAAAAATGAATCTCTTATTTTTCCAATTCAGAATTTAGATAAAAAGAAAATTGCTTATGTAAAATTGGGTGATGGTGAGAATGCTGATTTTGTTGAGAATTTAAAGAATTATACAAATGTAGATGTGGTTTCGTCTTCTAATTTATACGGATTAATTACAAAGTTTAAAAAGTATAATTTAGTTATTGTAGGATATCATAAATCAAATACAAATCCTTGGAAAAGTTATAAATTTAAAGAAACCGAGTTGGTATGGTTACAAGAAATTGCTAGAACTAATAAGGTTATTTTAGATGTTTTTGCAAGTCCTTATAGTTTATTGCAAATTAAAACTTTTGAAAATATTGACGGACTTTTACTTTCATATCAAAATAGTAAATTGTCTCAAGAAATTTCTGCACAAATGATTTTTGGAGCTCTTGAAACTAATGGAAAATTGCCTGTTGCTATAAATAAATCTTTTTCTGAAGGTCACGGCTTACATTCAAGTTCATTAAAAAGATTGGCTTACTCTATACCTGAAGAGGTGGGATTAGATAGTCGTGTTTTAAAAAAAATAGATTCGTTAGCAGCCATTGTAATAAAAGATAAAATGGCGCCTGGTTTACAAGTTTTAGTTGCAAGAAAAGGAACCGTTGTTTATAATAAGAGCTTTGGCTATCATACAGATCAAAAGAAAACAAAAGTTAAAAATAGTGATATTTATGATGTAGCTTCTATGACTAAAATATTAGCTTCATTGCCATTGATTATGGAGTTAGAAGAGCAGAAAGTATTGCAGTTAGAAAGTACTTTAGGTTCTTTATTGCCTCAATTTCAAGGAACTAATAAAGATACTTTAACTGTAAAAGAATTGCTATCGCATTATGCAAGGTTAAAAGCTTGGATTCCTTTTTATTTTAGCACTTTAGATAGTGTTACAAGTAAGCCTTCAAAAGAATATTATAGAGATACTTGGTCAGAAGATTTTCCTTTTGAAGTTGCTGAAAAATTGTATTTAACTAAAAGTTATAAAGACTCTATTTTTAATAAAATAGCTACAGCAGAACAACGTTTAAAACCAGGATATAAGTATAGTGATTTAACTTTTTATATATTTAAAGATATTATTGAAAATTACTATGGCGAAAATTTAGATGAATTAACACAAGAACATTTTTATAAAGCTATTGGAGCTAATAATTCAGGGTATTTGGCTATTCATAAATTTCCAAAATCTAGAATTGTTCCAACAGAAAAAGATAATTATTACCGCAATCAGCTTGTGCAAGGTTATGTGCACGATATGGGAGCTGCAATGCAAGGTGGTATTGGTGGGCATGCCGGCTTATTTACTAATGCAAATGATGTAGCTAAACTAATGCAGTTATTTTTGCAGAAAGGTTTTTATGGTGGAAAACGTTACTTTAAACCTGAAACTGTAGACAAGTTTAACCATAGGTATTTTGAGAAATTTAAAGTTAGAAGAGGTCTTGGGTTTGACAAGCCGCAACTTAATGAAAAAGTAAAAGCAACTTGTGGTTGCGTTTCAGAAGAGAGTTTTGGACATAGTGGATTTACAGGGACCTATACTTGGGCAGATCCTGAATCTGAAATTATCTATGTGTTCTTATCAAATAGGGTATATCCAACAATGGATAATAAAGGTTTGGTGCGTTCTAATATTAGAACACAAATTCAACAAGTAATACAAGATGCAATTATGGAGTAACTGTAGTTGTTTTAGTTGTTATTATTCCTGTAATTATACAAAATAATAAATATGCTAGTCCGTATTTATAATTAAAAATAACACTTATTATGCCTGCTTGTATGGTATAAAATAGAGGGAAAACAGTCATAATTAAAGCAAATCTATAAGTATTTGTAAATATAATATCTTTTATTTTTGGTTGTAAATATCTCCAAATTAATAAGGGGAAAAAACTGTTTATTTTTGTTAAAATATGAATAGGAGTGAACCAATTAATTTTTTCTTTTTTAACTTTTTTAGCTGGGGTTTTAGAGCTTAAGTTTTTAAGGGTATTGTTGGTTTCAATAGGATTTAAAAAATCAACATTTAAATCTGTTAATTGTTCAATAATTTCATCATATTTTTCTGTATCCTCTATATGAGTTGTAAGTTGTTTTAATTCAGAAGAAACTTTATCAATAATCTGTTTATAGGAAGGATCAATTTTTTCAGTATTAAAATAAGGATTTGCAACTATGGGTTTTCCATAATATACAGAAACACTTGAAGGGAAATTTAAATGAGAATCGTAATTAATACCAACAGGAACAATTTTTATTTCTAAATCTGGATATTTTTGAAGTGTTCCTAAAATTATACGGGCAAACCCTTTTTTTAAGGGTAAAATACGTCTAAATAGGTGGTGTTCACCTTCGGCAAAAATTTGTATCGCTTTTTTGGCTTTTAAATATTCAAAACATTGGTTAAAAATGGCAATATTTTTATCCATATTTTCTTTTCCATCTCTTAGTCTATAGACAGGGATGAGGTTTAAAGATCTTAGAATTTTATCAACTATTTTAATTTTAAAAACACTTGCTCGTGTTAAAAAATGAATGTTTCTTGTTGTTGTAGTTGGTATTATAATAGCATCTATTAAAGCGTTTTGGTGATTTCCAATAAATAAAATAGCACCTTCTTTAGGGATGTTTTCTGTACCATGAACTTTAATTTTTTTGTGTGTAAAAAAAAGTCCAATTTTTACAATAAACTTAACAGTATTATACCAAAGATATTTCAAAATTTTATACTTTTATTTGTTTTTTAGACCAATAGCTAGCAAGTATTAAGCCTGAAACAATATCCCAAATTGCCCAAAATGCTACCAATAAAGCCATACCTCCTAAACCATGGAAAAAGCTAAATATTAATAATAAGCCTAATCCAGAATTTTGTATTCCAGTTTCTATAGATAATGTTTTTTGATTTTTATATGAAAGACGCATAGCTTTTGCAAAATAAAAACCAGTTAATAGTGCAAGAATATTGTGTGCAATTACAATTAATAAAACGTAATGTATATAGTTTATAAAAATGTCAAAATTATCATAAAATGCTATTACAATAAAACATAAAAAAATTAGTAATGAAATAGGTTTTAATATTTTTGAAAGTTTAGTAGCCCAAGCAGGTTTACGGTTTCTAACCCACATACCTAATATTAGAGGAATTCCTAAAATTAATGTTACTAGTTTTACCAACTCAAAAGGATCTAATTCTACAGTTTGTAGAATTGAAGCTGTTGGTGCATATAAATTTCCCCAAAAATGTAGGTTAAAAGGCGTCATAACCAAAGAAATTAAAGTTGCAAAAGCTGTTAAACTAATAGAAAGAGCTGCATTTCCTTTTGCCATTTGGGTTAAAAAGTTAGATATATTTCCACCTGGGCAGGCAGCAACCATTATTAAACCTAAAGCAATACTTGGCATTGGATTTAATATTTTTATAAAAATAAAAGTTACTAAGGGGAGAATAAAAAATTGGGAAATAATTCCGGTTATTAAAATTTTTGGTTTGCTAAATAAACGTTTAAAATCTTCTAAAGTAATGCCAAGTGCTACACCAAACATTATTATTGCAAGTGTTATATTTAGAACCCAAAGACCTTCGGTGTCAAAATTTATTTCTAGCGAATCTAAGTTTTCTATCATATTAATTTTTAAAAGCGTATTCAATAATATTAGCACCCATTTGTAAAGCTTTTTCTCTTATCTCAAATGGATCGTTATGTACTTCTTCATCTTCCCAACCATCACTTAAATCTGCTTCATAATCGTAAAAACAAACCAATCTTCCTTCGTAAAACAATCCAAAACCTTGTGGGGTTTTATTGTCGTGTTCATGAATTTTTGGCACACCTTCTTTAAAATCAAATGTTTGATGAAAAATGGGATGATTAAACGGGATTTCTTGAAAATCTAAAGTAGGAAAAATTTTTTTAATTTCCCTTCTAATAAATTTATCGAGCCCATAATTATCCGAGATATGTAAAAAACCACCGGACATTAAATAAGTTTTTAGGTTATAAACTGCGTCTTCAGAAAATATAACATTTCCGTGTCCGGTCATAAAAATAATCGGATAATTAAATACGTCTATACTTGCTGCTTCAACAGTTTCTGGGTTGGTTTTTATGTTTGTATTAATTGCATCGTTACAAAACTCTATTAAGTTAGGTAAGGCTGTAGGATTTGCATACCAATCTCCACCGCCATTGTATTTTAAAATAGCCACTTGTTGTGCGTTTATATTGGTAAGGTATAAAACGCAAAATACGATAGTAAAAATGAATATTTTTAACTTTTTAACTTTTGATAATATTTTAGAAAATTGAATATTTTTCATATTAATTTAAATATGTAAAGTTTCATTGGTTTTGTTTTTACACTAATTGATTTTATTCTTTCTGTTGTATATAATTGATCTTATAAAAAATAAAGACATTGTTCCAAAACCAATAATACCAAATATTTTATCTAGTTGATTGTTAAATATTGGAAAACCAAAAATTCTAATAATTAAGCAAATTATTCCAACCCAATAAATAATGTTCATATAAAGTGGTTCATTTTTTGGAAAAGAATTTGTACTCATTTTTAGGTTTTTTAATTTGAAAGCTACTTATAATTCATTAACAAAAGCAACGCTGTGCGTAGCAACTACACCTGCTGTTTCTGTGCGTAAACGGCTTTCGCCCAAAGATACTGGAATAAAATTATGTTTAATACTTTTTGAAATTTCTTTGGTAGAAAAATCACCTTCTGGACCAATAAGTATTGTGGTGTTTTGCTTTGGTGTTAAAGCAGATTTTAAAGATTTTTTTGAAGTTTCTTCACAATGTGCAATAAATAATTGTCCGTTAAAGTCAGACTTTATAAACTGATTAAAAGTTACAAGTTCATTTAGTTTTGGAAAATGAAATTTAAGTGATTGTTTAGCAGCAGCGTGTATAATTTTTTCCATTCTTTCAATTTTCAAAACCTTTCTTTCGGAGTGATCACAAATAATTGGAGTAATTTCATCAATACCAATTTCGGTTGCCTTTTCTAAAAACCATTCAAAACGATCATTTAATTTAGTAGGCGCAATAGCAATATGTAGGTAATAATTCCAAGGTTTTTTATGTGTTTTGCTTTCTAAAATTTTAACCAGACATCTTTTGTCGTTTGCAATTTCAATTTCAGAAGTAAAAAGCGCTCCTAGTCCATTGGTGATAAAAATTTTATCTCCTTCTTTTTTTCGTAATACACGTACAATATGACGACTTTCTGTTTTGTCGAACGTAAATTGTTTGGTTGTAGTATTAATTTCAGAATTGTAAAATAACTGCATTATAAATCTTTTTTATACGTACATCTTTTTTTGTAAGTAACAGGTTCAAAATTTTTCCAAACAGCTGCAATTGCTTTATTACTGGCAAGTTCAGGTGTTCTTATACAAGTTTCGATTCCTATTTTTTCAAAAGATTTTTGATATTCATTAAAAATTAAAGCGTGTATTCCTTTACTTTGATAATCAGGATGTACCCCAATTAAATAAAATATGGCATCTTTACTATTATTTTTAGCTTTTAATAAATGGAAAATTCCTAGTGGGAAAAGTTTTCCTTTTGCTTTTTGTAATGCGGCAGAAAATGAAGGCATAGTAATGGCAAATGCTACCATTTCATCTTTTTCATTAACCACAAATTTTATATATTCTGGATTAATAAATGTGATGTATTTTTTTTTGAAATAATCAATTTCTATTTCAGAAATAGGAACAAAAGAAGGTAATACGGCATAACTTTTATTAAACAAATCGAACATTTTATCCACATACGGCATAATGTCTTTTGTTTTTGTGAAATTTAATGGAGTTAAATTATAGCGTTTTTCTAAAATAGTACTAATTCTTCTTAAAGGTTCTGGTTTTACATTAATAAAAGGGAATTTATTTTCTAAATATTCTTTTCCAACTTCAAAACCTAATTTTTCGAAATGCGTTTTATAATACGGATAATTATACCAAGTAACCATAGTACCAATATGGTCGAAACCATAGGTTAACACGCCAACTTTATCCAGGTTTGAAAAACCTACAGGGCCTTCCATAAATTCTAAATTATGTTGAAGTCCTATTTCTCTAACCTTTTCAAGTAGCATTTTAGAAACTTCAATATCATCTATAAAGTCGAACCAACCGAAACGCATTTTTTTTACTTTTTGTTCATTTATTTCGGTGTAATTAATAATTGCGGCAATTCTACCTACAATTTCGTTGTTTTTAATAGCCACAAAAAAACGGGCTTCTGCATGTTCAAATACAGGGTTAATTGTTTTGTCAAAAGATTCGAGTTCTTCTTTAATAATAGGAGGAACCCAATATTCATTATTTTTATAGAGTTTAAAAGGAAACTTTATGTAAGTTTTTAGCTCCTTTTTAGAGGTCATTTCTTTAATTGTAATCATAGGTGTAAGTTGCAATTAGTTTCTTTTTTTACCAAACAATTTACTAAAAAATCCTGTTCTTTTTTTCTTTTTTTTAACTGTTTTGTCTGAAAGATTTTTAAAGCTCATTGTATCGTAATGTCTATCTAATCTCCAGGCAATACCTGTTGAAAAATAATAATAGGTATAATCGTCAAAAAAATTTGTTCTGGCAGAAGCATCTACTTGTAAATTTTCATTAATTAAATATGCTAAGCCAGTTCCAAATTGGTATTTTGGAGCATAATCTTCTTGATATTGACCTTGGTTTTCAATAAAATAAGACCAGTTTTGATTAATAGCATAGGTCATAGTTATTATATATTTATAAAAAGAATCGTCTGTCGAGAATTTATCATTAATTAAATTTGTTAAAATAACCAACCTGTCTGTAATATCATTTTGAAGTAATACCGCAAGCTTATAGCTAAGGTCATCTTCTTTATAATCTTTACTAACAAATTTAGTATGTACTCCAGCATAAATTCCTATTGAGGGAATTAAACGCTTCCAATCAAAAGCATATCTTTTTTTAAAACTTCTAACTTCTTTAGATTTATCTGTAAAATCTTGTTGTCTTATTAAGTATTTGGCGCCAACTGTTAAGTCGCTTAAACCTTTAATATGCCCATTAGGATGGTGTGATAAATCATCAATTTGATAGGCTAAATTTAAGTCAAATTCTAATTTTTCAGAAAATTTTCCATATCTAAATAATAACTCACCTCCATAGGTGTCTGAAGGTACCGTATAAAGTGGGTTATCACTATTTCTATAAAATAAACCAGTTTCAAATTGATAAACATTTGTACCAATACTATATGGACTTTCCGATAAACCTGGTCGTTTAGAGTTTATTATTTCTGTATATTGTGCTTTAGCAATTTGAATGCTAAAAAAAGCCAAAAAAAGTAGCAATACTCTATTCATAAGTTTTTGTTAATTGTGGTGTCAAATATAAGATTTTATATATTTAAACGTTTTAGTTACTTGCAAATTGTTATTTTTGAAAATTATATAAAAAATGAATTAAATGGGTATATTAAAAACTATAGCTATTATTGTTATTATTTATTATGTTCTCAAGTTTTTTAGTAGGTATATTGCGCCTATTTTCTTGAAAAAAGTAATTACTAATGTTGAAAAGAAATACAAAGAACAACAACAAAGTTACCAACAACAAGAAGAAGGTAAAGTTGGGGAAACTGTGATAGCTAAAAAACCAGCAGAACCGAAAGAAAGTAATAAAAATGTAGGTGATTATGTAGATTATGAAGAAGTTAAAGATGATAAATAGTTAATTCCTTTTAACTAAAACTTTAATTTTAATGGGGATTCTAGTGAAGAATTTCTTTCTAACCTAAAGATAAATAAAAATACAAATGAAATTTTCTCTAAATAAATTTGCACCATATTTAATTGCTATATCAGTTTTTATGGTAATTTCAATCGCCTATTTTTCTCCTGTTTTAGAAGGAAAAAAAATTCAGCAAAGCGATATAACTCAATTTAAAGGGTCTTCTAAAGAAATTGCAGATTTTAGAGCAGAAAATAATGCAGAACCTTATTGGACAAATGCAACATTTGGAGGGATGCCTGCTTATGTAGTAAGTGCATATTATTCGTACGATTTTATTAATAAATTAGATAATATAATCCGTTTTTTACCAAGACCAGCAGACTATTTATTTCTATATTTTTTAAGCTTTTTTATACTATTATTGGTTTTAAAAATAGATTGGAAACTAGCAATTATGGGAGCCTTAGGCTTTGGACTTTCTACTTATTTAGTTATAATTTTAGGAGTTGGACATAATGCAAAAGCACACGCAATAGCTTATTTTCCTTTAGTATTAGCCGGAATTTTATTGGTTTTTAATCGTAAATATTTACTTGGTTTTATTGTAACCGCTTTAGCAATGGCTTTAGAATTAAGTGCAAGTCATATTCAAATGACGTATTATTTATTGTTTTTAGTACTAATTTATGGGGTTGTTCAGTTGTTAGAATCTATTCAAAAAAAAGAAATACCTCACTTTATTAAAAGTATTGGAATTTTAGTAGTTGCTGTAATTTTAGCAGTTGGAACAAATGCAACGCATTTAATGGCAACAAGCGAATATTCTAAAGAAAGCACACGTGGTAAAAGTGAATTAACTATAAATACAGATGGTTCTTTAAAAGAAGTTACTGCTGGATTATCTAAAGATTATATAACTGAATATAGTTATGGAATTGCTGAAACTTTTAATCTTTTTATCCCAAGATTTATGGGAGGAACAAGTCATGAAGAGGTTGAAAATAGTGAGCTTCAAAGTTTTTTACAAAATGCAGTAAATAAAGGTTTAGATGTAAATGATGCTAATTATTTAATGCAAATATCTTCTATGTATTGGGGAGATCAACCAATTGTAGCTGCACCTGCTTATGTTGGAGCATTTTTTATTTTCTTATTTGTTTTGGCGTTGTTTTTAGTAAAAGGAAAATTTAAAAAATGGTTAGTTGCAGCAACTATATTTTCAATTTTATTAAGTTGGGGAAAGAATTTTTCAATTGTAACTGATTTCTTTATTAATTATGTGCCTTTATATAACAGGTTTAGAGCAGTTTCATCTATACAAGTAATTGCAGAATTAACCATACCATTATTAGCAATTTTAGGTGTTGCTAAATTGTTTTCTTCTGAAATTAAAACAGAAGTTAAATTACAAGCCTTAAAATATACAGCGTTAATAGTAGGTGGTTTGGCTTTAATTTTTACAGTTGGTGGTTCAGGTTTATTTTCTTTTGAAAGACCTATAGATCTTCAAATAGACGAGCAAATTGCTGGATATTTAGATGCAATTACGGCGGATAGAAGAACCTTGTTTTTTAACGATAGTTTACGTTCTTTGGTTATTGTTTTTATAGTTGCAAGTGTAATTTGGCTGTTTTTAAAGGAAAAAATAAATAAAAATATTGCTTTAATTGGCTTTGTTGTTATTCTTCTTTTTGACCTTGTAAATGTTGATAAAAGATATGTGAATAATGACTTTTTTGTTAGCGCTAGAAAAGTAGATAAACCATTTCAGGCTTCTGCAGTTGATAAGGAAATAATGAAAGATAAAAGCTACTATCGCGTTGCTAATTTTACAAAAAATATAATGGCAGATGGAACAACTTCTTATTTTCATAATTCAATAGGAGGGTACCATGCTGCAAAACCAAGACGTTATCAAGAACTGTACGATTTTCAAATTTCTAAAGGAAATGCAGAGGTTTTAAATATGATAAATACCAAATATATTATTGGTGCAGATGAAGCCGGAAAAGTTGGATACGAATTAAATAAAGGTGCTAATGGAAATGCCTGGTTTGTAAACACTATCTCTGTAGTAAATAATGCAAATGAAGAAATTAAAGCCTTGGATAGTTTAAATACAAAAATAACTGCAGTAATTGAATCTAAAGAACTCTCTAACGATTTTAAAACGCAATATCCAATAGATTCTTTAGCTGATATTCAATTAACTTCATACAAAGCAAATGAGTTAATTTATAATGTAAATACTACAAAAAATCAGTTTATAGTTTTTTCTGAAATGTATTATAAAAATGGTTGGAATGCCTATGTTAATGGTGAATTACAACCGCATTACAGAGTGAACTATGTGTTGCGCGGAATGGAAATTCCGGCAGGAAAGCATACTATAGAATTTAAATTTGAACCAACAGTAATTAAAACAGGAAATAGTATTACGTTGGCTTCTTATTTATTATTACTACTTATTCCGGTGGGCTGGTTTTTTATTGAAAAGCGAAAAAAAGAATAGTAGTTAGGTATAAAAAATAGTTTAAATCAGTATTGTTTATTTAACAACCAACAATTATAAAACGTGGTTTAGAAATTCATTTTCTCTTCTTTCTAAAGGAAAATTGGAACTTATTTGATTTCTAACATCGTTGGGTGTAAGCTTATTTTTCTGTAAGTTTAAAATTAATTGTTTCAGAGATTCTGTATTTTTTTGTTTTAAAACATACCCTTTTTTACCAATAATATCAGGAATTCCGGCTACGTTACTTCCAATTGGAATACAGCCACATAGCATAGCTTCACAAAGTGCATTTGGAAAACCTTCAAACATAGAGAGTTGAAAATAATATTGATGTTTGTTGTAAATTTCTAAAAGTTCTTCTTGCTTTACATTATCTATTAAATGTAAGTTTTTAGGGCAAGCTCCTTTTAAATATACTTTACCAACAATAGTAAAATAATAATCTGGAAATAAGTTAGCAGCTTTAACAATTAAGTCAATTCCTTTTCTGTAATGCCCAATTTCATCAACAGCAAAAGTAACAGATAAGAAAGAATTTTTGATTCTATCTAAATTTTTGTTTTGCCATTTAACCGTATCGTACCCATTTACCATTTCAATAATAGGGGTTTTAATAGTTGGGTTAAAAGAACGAATTCCTTGATCTGGAAATTCTACGTCCATATAACTGTAAAAACTTTTTTCTAAACTTTTATGAACAGGTAAAATTAATGAGGCATTTTTAAACGAAAAGTTTGTAAACCAACTTAATATTTTTTTAGTGTGTGCGCCGTAATTAATTTCGGGTAATTTTGCGCAATCTGTACCAATTGCAATAATTATAATTGGTTTTTTTGCAATCTTCCCGAAAATTACTGGAAAAAATGAAAGATAGCCTGATGATTGAATTACAATTGCTTTGTATTTGTGAAAGTTAAAAAGCAAAAAGAAAAATTGTTTGATAAAAGCATAAAACAAATAGATTTTTTTTGAAGTATTAAATTGATATAAATCTACCTGGTACTTTTTTTCTAAAATAGCAACATCTCTTTTTACAAAGGTGGCAAATAAAACATATAACATTAAAACGGATTCTTTTTCTTGTTTTTTTGTGTTCATTTAATGCTTTTTATGAATTATTCTTCTTTATAATTATAGGTTTATCTAGCTACGAATTTAATGAAAAGTTATAAATTAGCAATCGAGATTTTGAGTTTGTTTTTTTACTAAATAAAATGAATTTCAAACAAAACAAGCTACTAAAACTACATGGTAAAACATAAAAAAACAGATTCAATAAAATTGTTAATAAACAATGTTGTTCCTTTAAATAATGGAGATGTTGCGTTGTTTTATGCCTTGTATAAAAAATTGGAGAATGCAGGTTTTCAAGTTAAAATTGCTACGTATTATTATAAACAAGCAAAAGAATTATATCCAAATTTACCGTTTGTAGAGGAAATTGGTCAGCATAAAATATTTATGAAGTTACCTTTTCTAAAACCTTTGTTACTTCCTTTGTTATTTTTATTTTCAAAACATTACAGAGAAGCAGATGTGCTAGTTGGAACTCCAGGTGGATATATTAATTCTAATTATAATATAAAAAATAGTCTGTCAATCTATAAAATTGCAAAATATTTTGGTAAAAAATCTCTAATTTATTCGCAATCGGTTGGACCTTTAAATCAAAAAGATGCCTTGTTTTTTCAAAAATTAATGGATACATCTATTTCGTATATATTTGTTAGAGATCAGTTTTCGTTTAATATTTTAACAAATTTAAATATCTCAAAACAGAAATTTAAGTTGACTAAGGATGCTGCATTTTTACTTGATTTTAAAGAGCAGGCATCTGTAAATTTAAAGAAAGTTGGTGTTTCAGTTAGGGAATGGAATTACGACGGTAGAAATAGAAGCGATTATATAAAAATGATTAGTACATTTATAAAAGAATGTATAGATAGAGGATATACAATTGAATTTATTTCAACCTGTCAAGGGCTAGCTAATTATAAAGATGATGCTAAATTAGCACAAGAAATTTACGATAATTTAGATATAACATTACAGGATAAAACCACAGTGTTAGCAGATTATTTTAAGTTTGAAGATTTTTATAAAAAAATAGAAGAGTACGATTTTGTAATTGGTACAAGATTACATATGTGTATAACGTCTTTAACTAAAAATATTCCAGCTTTTAATATTAGTTATGAAGTAAAAGGTAAAGAATGTTATAATTATTTAGAACTTTCGGAATATTCTATTGATTATAATGAAGGCAGTGAAAAAGCAATGCAATCGTTTACTAATTTTATTACAAATACAGATGGAATTAGAGCGCATTTAAAAAATATAATGCCTAAAATAAATAAAGAATCTAATGCGGATTTTAATTTTTTTAAGCAAAAAATAACAGAATTTTGAAAGTTTTAATAATTACATATTATTGGCCACCAGCAGGTGGTTCTGGAGTACAACGATGGTTAAAATTTGTAAAATATTTTAGAGATTTTGACGTAGAACCAATTGTTTATACGGTTGAAAATCCAAAATATCCAATTTTAGATGAAAGTTTACAAAGTGATGTTCCTAAAAATATAGAGGTATTAAAACAACCAATTTTTGAACCTAATAGTATATTGTCTTTTTTTGGAAAAAAGAAGTCTGAAAGTGCAGGTTTTTTAAATCAGAAACCAACTTTTTTTGGTAGAATTTTGCAGTATATTAGAGCTAATTATTTTATACCGGATGCAAGAAAATTTTGGATAAAACCATCTGTAAAATATTTAAAAAAATACATTTCAACACATAAAGTTGACGCAATAATTACTACAGGTCCGCCACATAGTATGCATTTAATTGGGTTAAAATTAAAACAGCAATTAGGTGTGAAATGGATTGCAGATTTTAGAGATCCTTGGACAGAAATAGATTATTTTCATCAATTACCATTAACTAAAAAAGCAATAAATAAACATCATTTTTTAGAGCAAGAAGTATTGTTAAATGCAGATAAAGTACTGGTTGTTGGTAATACAATGAACAAAAATTATGCAAAATTTAGTAATAATGTTGTTACCATAACAAATGGTTTTGATGGGGAGGTATTAACTTCAGAAAATAATTTAGATTCAAAATTTACAATTACACATATTGGTTTAATGAATGCCGATAGAAACCCAAAAATGTTATGGGATGTATTGGCTGAAATTATATCGGAAAATACAGATTTTAAAAACGATTTTATATTAAAATTAATTGGAAAAGTAGATCCTTCGGTTGTAGAAGTAATAGCTAATAAAAAGCTTCAAAATAATATAGAAATTGTGAGTTATGTATCGCACAATAAAGTGCTTGAATATCAAAAAAAATCACAAGTATTATTATTACTATTAAATAATGTGCCAAGTGCAAAAGGAATTATAACTGGAAAAATATTTGAATATTTAATGGTAAATCGTCCAATTTTGGCAATTGCACCAGTAGATGGTGATTTGGCTGAAATTTTAAACGAAACAAATGCAGGTGTTGTAGTTGATTTTGAAGATAGAACTAAATTAAAAAATTCCATTTTAGAATTGTATTCAAAATATAAAGAGCACAATTTGAGTGTTAATTCAAAAAATATTGAAAAATTTCATAGACGAGAATTAACAAAACAAGTAGCTGAATTGTTAAAATAGCTTGTTTAAAAAATAATTTAATTGATTTTCTGTAAAGTTAACGTCTAATTAGAAGTGAGCAGAATTCAAAAAGAAAACACAAAGAATGAAAAAAATAGTTACAATTTTAGGAGCTAGACCTCAGTTTGTAAAAGCAGCAGTATTGAGTCGTGTAATTTCTAAGCATCATGAAATAGAAGAAGTTATAGTGCACACAGGGCAACATTACGATGCAAATATGAGCAACATTTTTTTTGATGAAATGGATATTCCTAAACCAAAATATAATTTAGCTATAAACGGATTGAGCCACGGAGCAATGACAGGGCAGATGCTTATTAAAATTGAGGAAGTTTTAAAGGATGAAAAACCAGATTTAGTAGTTGTTTATGGTGATACAAATTCAACTTTAGCAGGAGCTTTAGCTGCTACAAAAATGGATATAAAAGTGGCGCACGTTGAGGCAGGTTTACGGTCTTTTAATATGACAATGCCAGAAGAAATAAATCGAATTTTAACCGATAGAATTTCGAATATATTATTGTGTCCTACTGATACTGCAATTGAAAATTTACAAAACGAAGGTTTTGATAATTTACCTCCAAAAGTTGTGAAAAGTGGTGATATTATGAAGGATGCGGTAGAATTTTATAGTGAGTTTTCATCTAATAAATCATCAATAATTAAAAATCTTAAACTTCAAACAAATGAATTTGTATTGGCTACAATTCATAGGCAAGAAAACACAGATAATATTGAGAGTTTAAAATCTATTTTTCAAGGATTAGAGGAAATAAATAAACTAAAAAAAGTTGTAATTCCGTTACATCCAAGAACAAAAGCTATTTTAAAAAATAATAATTTAAAATTTAATATAACTTTTATAGATCCTATAGGATATTTTGATATGCTAGAGTTACTTAAAAACTGTAATTTGGTAGTAACAGATAGTGGAGGACTTCAAAAAGAGGCATTTTTTAATAAAAAACATTGTATTATTGCGCGTGAAGAAACCGAATGGGTAGAATTAGTTACAAATAATTTTGCAAAAATTGTGGGTAGTAATTCAGTAAAAATGGTAGATGCTTTTAACTATTTTCAGAATTCGAAAGCAGATTTTACAATTAATTTGTATGGCGCCAATGTTGGTGAAAATATTTATAATGAATTATTAAAATTGTTATAAATTATGGGTATTGTATTAAAACAGTCGTTTACAAATACATTAATTCTCTTTTTAGGTTTTGCTATTGGAGGTATTAATGTACTGTTTTTATATATACATTTTTTACATGAAGATTATTTTGGCTTAATTACATTTTTACTATCGGCTGCTAATATTATTTTGCCTTTGTTGGTTTTTGGAATGCAGCATACAATTATAAAATATTACACTTCTTATAAAACTAAAATTGAGAAGGATGGTTTTTTAATTGCGACTTTAATTTTACCATTAATTGTAATTATTCCTCTTGCTTTAATTGGCACTTTTTTTTATCAATCTATTGCAAACTGGTTGTCTTCAGAAAATACTTTAATTAAAGATTATACCTATTTAATTTTTATAACAGCCATTTTTATGGGTTATTTTGAAGTGTTTTATTCTTGGACTAAGGTTCAATTTAATTCAGTTTTTGGTAATTTTATTAAAGAAATATTTACGCGTATTTGTACCTCATTTTTATTGATTGCAGTTTATTTTAATTGGTTAACTAACGAGCAATTTATTTATGCAGTTGTAATAGTTTATGGTCTTAGAACTCTTATAATGAAACTGTACGCAATGTATATTTATATGCCAAAATTGGTGTTTAAAATACCAGCTAATTTAAAAGAATTACTTTCATTTTCATTGTATATAATTATTGCGGGATCTGCTTCAGGTATTTTATTAGAAATTGATAAATTTATGATTCCACAAATTGAAAAAATTGCTGAAGTAGCATATTATTCTGTTGGAATTTATATTGCAAGTGTAGTTGCAATTCCTACACGTGCCATGCAACAAATTACAAATCCTATTACGGCAAAAGAAATGAATTCTAATAATATAGTAGAGGTAGAGAAGCTGTATAAACAAAGCTCTATAAATTTATTAATTGTTGGAGGTTTGTTGTTTTTATTAATTAATTTAAATATTACAGAAATATATGAAATAATTAATAAACCTCAGTACACAAAAGGTATTTGGATTGTTTTAATTGTATCAATTGCCAAAATTATGGAATTGGCATTAGGAACTGGAAATGCAATTTTGGTGAATTCTAAATATTATAAAATATTCTTTTATTTATCATTAGCAATGGCAATAAGTGTAGTTGTTTTAAACCGTTGGTTAATCAGCTTAATAGGAATAAATGGTGCTGCTTTAGCTACTTTAATTGTGGTTTTAGTGTATGGTGTTATTAAAATTATGTTTATAAAATCTAAATTAAACATTCAGCCTTTTAGTAGAAATACCATAAAAGTTTTAGTTATAATTGCAGCTGTTTATTTTATTATTGATTTTTGGGATTTTGGTTTAAATCCAATATTGAATATACTTTTTAAAGGTATTTTAATCACTACTGTTTTTTTAGTAATAATTAAAAGATTAAATATTTCAGAAGATTTAAATAAGTTGTTTGCTAAGTATTTTTAATTATTGAAAGATTCTACAATTAATTTCTCTGTAATTTTTGTTGCAATTTAAATCCATTTTAAATTAATATATTCGCTTTTTAATAAAATCTAATACCTTTTTATGGATTATTTTTATCATATTTTATACGGAACATTTATGGCTTATTTTGGTTTAATTTCACCAGGAATGTTAAATATGACAGCACTTAAAATAAGAATTAATACCGGAAAATATGAAAGTGTAAAATTTGCCATTGGAGCCTCAATTGTGGTTTTTTTACAAGCGAGTATTGCATTGTATTTTGCGGATTATTTTTTAAATAATCCAGCGATAATTACAACATTAAAAAAAATAGCAATTTTTGTATTTTGTGGACTTTCAATATTCTTTTTTTTCTTATCAAAAAAAGAGTTAAATCCTAAACAAACTAAAACAAACGGTAATTTTCTTATAAAAGGAATGGGATTATCGGCAATTAATATGCTAGCAATTCCTTTTTATTTGGGTTTAAGTATTTATTTAACTTCTATAGATAAATTAATAATAGAGCAACCTTATATTATGTTGTTTGTTTTTGGAGCTGGCTTGGGGTCGTTTTTAATTTTTTATACATATATAGTATTTGCCAATTTTATTATTAAAAAAGTTAGTTTTATAGCTAGAAATATAAACTTAATATTAAGTTTGCTTTTTTTAGTTTTGGCAATTTATACATTGATAAAGATTTTAAACTAAAATATTTTATATTTACAACCATAAATAATATACATATGATTGAAGCTATTGAGAAAAATTTACAAAGAGGTATTCAACTTTTACAAAATATTTCTGATGAAGATTATCGAAATGCTTCTATAGCTCCATATTATTCAAGTATTGGAACACATACACGTCATATTTTAGATGTTTTTGATTGTATTTTTGAAGGTTTACCTGTTGATGAAATTAATTTAGTTAACAGAAAACGAAACAATTTAGCTGAAAATTTTACCGAAAATGGTATTGATTATTTTAATACAATACTTAAAAAATTAAAACAGTTAGATCAATCTGAATTTGATAGAATAGTAAAAGTAAAAGACGATTTAGGTTTAGGTATAGTTACTGCAAATTATACCTTAGGTAGTATTTTAATTCAAGCTCATAGCCACGCAATTCATCATTTTGCAAGTTTAGGATATGTAATATTTCAGTTAGGAATAGAATTGCCAGATGAAGATTTTGGATTCAATCCAACTACTCCAAAATCTAAATCTAATTAGCGGCTAATTTTTCAACTGTTTTTAAATATTTCTTATATTTAAAATATACATTCATTAAATATTTTAAATTGGTAAACTTACCATTGTTTAATTGTTTGTTTTTAACACCAATTTTGTAGATAATTTTCCAATGTTCTTTTATAGATTTTAGGGCTTTGTAATAGGTTCCTTTTGAAGCGTCGTAAATATGGGTAGGTTCTGCAATTACACCGTTAATTTCCAAAATTTTTAAATTTTTCCCTTCTAATAATTCTTCAAAATTATTGAATTTCACATCAATTCGGCCATAATACCAGCCTTTAATATTCGAGTTAATAGTGTCTAAAGTTTTTTCTAGTTTTTTGGTTATTAAATGATTACCGTTTATAAATTCAGTTCCTTTAGAATGATTACCAATAACGGTTAAAATTATTTTTTCACCTTTTTTAGGAATAGATTTAAGCTTATCTGTATTTAATGCTAGTACCAGATCTAGATAGTTAGTTGCTCTTTCATTATTTTTTATAAGCGTTGAAAGGTTTGATGAGCCATCTCCAGTTACAGTTAAAAATTTCTTTAAAGTTATTGAAGTAATTTTTCCCTTAGCTTCATTTGGAATTCTATGATAAAAAATACCACATTCATTTTTATAGCTGATAAATTCTTGGATAATTAAATTTATAGTATTGTATTTTTTAAGATAATTTTGAAGCTCAATTTCAGTGTTTATTTTTTTTACAAGCAATCCTCTAAATCCAATATCGGGTTTTATAATTAAAGGAAATTCAATATTTTTTTGTTTTAAATTGTTTAAAATTTCTTCTAACTTTTGATTTTTAGCAACAAAAACACTTTTTGGTTTATAAATATCTGGAACTAATTCTATAGTTTTAAATTTAGATTCTAATCCATTTCCAGAACCTTCAATGCTTGGGTTTACAGCTGAAAAAAAACCAAAACTTCTCGATTTTAAAGCTAAGTAAAAAGCGTAGGGTACTACAGGAACATAAAATAAGTAGGATGGCCAATATTCCCATTGTAAACTTTTTTTAAAGTTGTGAACCTTCATTTATTTAGAATTAAATAATGCATTTAAAATAATTTTAATTCCCATAAATCCAATAATTATTGCTGCAATAGCAAATATTATACCTACAATTAGCCAAATATAATTGTTTTGGTGTTTTATAGCTTTAAAACCCATGGTTATTAATACTGGGGAAATTAAAAGTAGTGGAAGGGCAGCAGCTTCATATTTTAAGCCTCTTACAAGTTGGTTTTTATCTGTTCCCATAAAAAATTAAAATTAAAAGAGGTTTTCTAAACGAAAATAGTGCGTATAGAAAACCTCTTGAGTAATGATTATAGTAATGAAATAGAATAAAAATCTTTGTGAATTTTTATTCTATTATATAGTATCTATAATTTTATTAAAAGTTTTACTTGGTCGCATTGCATTAATGGTCAAAGTTTCATTTGGCTCATAATAACCACCAATATTAACTTCTTTTCCTTGTGCATTTACAAGTTCAGAAACTATTGAAGCTTCATTTGTTTTTAATTCTTCAGCAACTTTTGTAAATAATTCTTTTAAAGTAGCATCTTCATTTTGAGCAGCCAATTCTTCGGCCCAATACATTGCTAAATAAAATTGACTACCTCTAGTGTCTAATTCTCCAACTTTTCGAGAAGGTGATTTTTTATTATCTAAAAATTTATCAGTAGCATCATCTAAAGTTTTACCTAAAATAAGTGCTTTTTTGTTGTTTGTAGTTTCTCCTAAGTGCTCTAAAGATACAGCTAAAGCTAAAAATTCACCTAAAGAATCCCATCTTAAATGACCTTCTTCATTAAATTGTTGAACGTGTTTTGGAGCAGAACCACCAGCACCAGTTTCAAACATACCACCACCATTCATTAATGGAACAATAGATAACATTTTAGCACTAGTACCAACTTCTAAAATTGGGAATAAATCTGTTAAGAAATCACGTAAAACATTTCCTGTAACAGAAATTGTATCTAAACCAGCTTTTAGTCTTTTTAAAGTAAACAATGTAGCTTCATAAGGAGGCAAAATTTGAATATCTAATCCAGTTGTATCGTAATTTGGTAAATATGTATTTACTTTTTCTATTATTTGTGCATCATGTGCTCTGTTTTTATCTAACCAAAATATTGCAGGAGTATTTGTAGCTTTTGCTCTATTTACAGCTAATTTAATCCAATCTTGAACAGGAGCATCTTTAACCTGACACATTCTCCAAATATCTCCAGCTTCAACAGTGTGCTCCATTAATAATGTACCTTCAGCATCTACTACACGAACAGTTCCGTTAGATTTAATTTCAAATGTTTTATCGTGAGAACCATATTCTTCAGCTTTTTGAGCCATCAATCCTACATTTGGAACAGTTCCCATTGTTGTTGGGTCAAAGGCTCCATTTTCTTTACAAAAGTTTATAGTTGCGTCGTATATACTTGCATAACTACTATCTGGAATTACAGCTTTTGTGTCTTGTTGTTTTCCTTCTGCATTCCACATTTGACCAGAAGTACGAATCATAGCAGGCATAGAAGCATCAATAATAACATCACTTGGTACATGTAGGTTAGTAATTCCTTTATCAGAATTTACCATGGCAAGGCTTGGACCATTTTCAAAACATGCTTTTATATCTGCTTCAATAGTGTTTTTTTCGTTTTCAGGTAATTTTTGGATTTTTGCTAATAAATCTCCAAATCCATTATTTACGTCAACTCCAATTTTATCTAAAATAGCGCTATGTTTTGTAAAAACATCTTTAAAAAATACTTTTACAGCATGGCCAAAAATAATTGGATCAGAAACCTTCATCATAGTTGCTTTCATATGTAAAGAAAACAATACATTTTTATTTTTAGCATCTTTAATTTGAGCATCTAAAAACTCTAAAAGAGCTTTTTTACTCATTACTGTACCGTCAATTATTTCACCTTTTAATAGTGCAAGGTTTTCTTTTAAAATGGTAGTATTTCCATTAGTATCAACATGTTCAATGTTTATAGAAGTAGCATCTTTTAAGGTTATAGATTTTTCATTAGATCTAAAATCTCCGTGATCCATTGTTGCAACATGAGTTTTAGAATTTGAGTCCCAGGCACCCATAGAATGTGGGTTCTTTTTAGCATAATTTTTAACTGCTTTTGGAGCTCTTCTGTCTGAATTTCCTTCTCGTAAAACAGGATTTACAGCAGAACCTTTCACTTTATTAAAACGTTCTCTTATGCTTTTTTCTTCATCAGTTTTAGGTTCTTCAGGGTAATTTGGTATTGTGTATCCTAAAGACTGTAACTCTTTAATAGCAGCTTTTAATTGTGGTACAGAAGCCGATATATTAGGTAGTTTTATAATATTTGCTTCAGGTTTTTTGGCTAATTCACCCAATTCACCTAAAGCATCATTAACTTGTTGTTCAGGTTTTAAGTAATCTGGAAATACAGCTAAGATTCTACTTGCTAAAGAGATATCTTTTGTCTCAATTTCAACATTTGAAGGTTTTACAAAAGCCTTTACAATTGGTAGAAAAGAATAGGTTGCTAAAGCAGGAGCTTCATCTGTTTTAGTATAAAAAATTTTAGATGTATTAGTCATAGTATAAATGTTTTTTTATATTATAATTATTAATTTTATGTTGATTGATCTAGTTGTAGATTATTTTACATTTGTAATGTAGCAAATGTACTAAATATTGATTTAAAACACGCTTCGAAAACGTTATAAATAAGGTGTTAATTTTGAATTTTGCTTAAAAATAAGAGGTTATTTTTTAAAGAATACTAATCTTAAAAAATAACAAAAGCCATAATATTGATTATTCAATATTATGGCTTTTTGCTGAAACACTTTTTTTAATAAAGTTTTTAAATGATATTCTCTACTTCATTTACTAGTTTATTTTCAAAACTAACATAATTAATATTATCATTTAAGTTGTGTTTGTAACCCAACTCATTATTAAAACAGTTGTTTCTTTTAAAATAATACCTAAAACTTTGTTGTAATTTTTTTAAAAACTACTTGCTTCAAAATATTATTTTAAAAACGTTTTTAAAACCTTGTTCCAGTTATTAATGCTAAATACCTTGGCCCATTACTTTTTTAAAGTTAGATTTTAAAAACTATGTTCAAGAACATCTCGAATTTCACGCTAAAATAAATTTTCTAAACTTTAAAAAGTTACAACTTAATGTTATTTAGTTTTATTTTGTTGTTTAATTCTATTGTAAATTAAGCACCTAATTTTTAATTTTCCAAATTTATAATTGTTTTAATATCAACAATATATAAACTTAGGTTATTAACATTTGTTAATAACAAAAAAACCGTTTCAAGATTGAAACGGGTTTGTAATTTTATAGAAATAAGACTAACGTCTTTTTTCTGCGATTCTAGCTTTTTTACCAGTTAAACCTCTAAAGTAGAAAATACGTGCTCTACGAACTCTACCATGTTTGTTAACTTCAATTTTTTGAATTGCAGGTAAATTAATTGGGAATATACGTTCTACACCAACAGTACCAGACATTTTTCTGATTGTAAATGTTTCTGAAGCTCCAGTTCCTCTTCTTTGGATTACTGTTCCTTTAAAAAACTGTGTACGAGTTTTTTGTCCTTCTTTAATTTCGTAATAAACTGTGATAGAATCTCCTGCTTGGAATTGAGGATATTCTTTCTTTTCTACAAATTCGTCTTGTATAAATTTTACTAAAGTTTCCATTTTAAACTTTTTAATAGTTTTTCATAAATCAACATTCACGATTTTCGTCAGAGGTTAATTTTGAGTGTGCAAATTTAATCAAAAATATTAGTCTTCCAACAAATCTGGTCTAATTTTTTTTGTATGTTCAAAAGCTTTTTCATTTCGCCATTCTTCAATTTTTGGAAAATTACCAGATAATAGTATTTCCGGAACTTTAAGTCCTTTATATTCAGAAGGTCTAGTATATACTGGAGGGGAAAGTAAATCGTCTTGAAATGAGTCTGTTAAAGCTGAAGTTTCATCTCCTAAAACACCTGGAATTAATCGAATTATACTGTCGCATAAAACCGCAGCACCTAATTCACCGCCACTTAAAACATAATCTCCAATAGATATTTCTTTTGTAATATGTAAATCTCTAACACGTTGATCTACACCTTTATAATGTCCACATAAAATAATCATGTTTTTGTTTAAAGACAAGGTGTTTGCAGTTTGTTGATTTAAAGTTGGAGCATCGGGTGTCATATAAATAATTTCATCATAATTGCGTGCTGCTTTTAATTCTGAAATACATTTATCTATAGGTTCAATCATTAAAACCATACCCGCACCTCCTCCAAATTGATAATCATCTATTTTTCCGTAGCTATTTAATGCATAGGTTCTTAAATCGTGAAAGTGTACTTCGGCCAAGTTTTTATCGATAGCACGTTTTATAATTGAATATTCAAACGGGCTTTTAATTAATTCTGGTGAAACTGTTATAATATCAATTCGCATATTGCAAAAGTACTATTTAAGTTTATAACTTTAAATGTTGAAAATTGAATTTTCTTATTTTAAAATACTAATTCTAACTTTTTTCTTTTTAAGTCTACTGTTATTTAAGTTGTTTACTAAGGAGTTTAAGTTTGTACTTGAAACCGCAACATAGGCACAGTCTTGTTTTAATTCTATTATTCCAAGTGCTTCTTTTTTAATATTTCCTTGTTTAAAGAATAAACCAGCAATGTCTCCTTTTGAAATTTTATCTTTTCTACCACCTGAAATATGGAGTGTTTTCCAAGTGTTTGTTTTTAATTTATTTGTTGAACTATGAATGTTAATTTTTTCATCATTTTTAATAAAAACAGGTAATTCTTCGTTCTCATATTTTAATATATACGCAGTTCCATTACTGTGCATACGTGCAGTTCTTCCATTTCGGTGAATAAATTCATCGGGTCTTGATGGCAATTCATAATGAATAATAAAATTTAATTCGGGAATATCGATACCTCTAGCAGCTAAATCTGTAGCGATTAATATTTTATGTGTTCCATTTCTAAATTTAATCAATGCACGTTCTCTGTCTTGTTGTTCTAAATCTCCTGAAAAACAGCCGTGTGTAATATTTTTTTCATTTAAAAAATCGCTTACAGTTTGTATACTATCTTTTAAATTACAAAATATAATTCCATTACCTTCTCCAATATAAGCTATCAATTTTACTAAAGAACCAAGTTTGTTTTGTGTAGGAGCATTAACTGTTTGAAGTTTTAATTTTTGAGTTTTTTCACCTAAATAGCTTAATTTTTTTGGAGCTTTAAGTCCCACAAATGAAGGAATTTTAACTTTTTGAGTAGCAGAAGTCAATACTTTTTTTGAAACCTTATTCAAAGTTTCGATAATAAATTTCATATCTTCTTCAAAGCCAACCTCTAAAGATTTATCAAACTCATCTAAAACTAAGGTTTTTATGGCTGAAATCTCAAAAACTTCTCTATCTAAATGATCAGCAATTCTACCAGGTGTACCAATTAATATTGCAGGCGGATGTTTAATTTCTACTCGATCTTTAGAACCTGATCTTCCTCCATAAACGGCATTGGCTTTGTAGCCACTTCCCATTTCTCTAATAACCTGTTCAATTTGTATGGCAAGTTCTCTAGATGGCACAAGAATTAAAGTTTGTATATTTTTTGTAGTAGGGTTTAGAGCTTCAATAATTGGTAGCAAGAACGCTAATGTTTTTCCTGTACCAGTAGGGGATAAGAGTATAATTTCTGAATTTGAAGAAATAGCTTCGTGAGCTGCTTCTTGCATTGGATTTAAAGCTGTAATTCCTAGTTTTGAAAGAATTTCAGCTTTATTTTTAAAGTTTTCTAACATTTTGCAAAGGTACTTGATTTTTTAGTAGAAAAGTTTAGCTGTTAGAAAGATTAAAATATTTAGTAGTTACATGTGTTTGTTTAATAGGGTAAAAGCAGTGTTAACATTTAATTTATAATGAATTTAACAACCAGCTTTAATCATTCTATCTTCTCCAAACATGTCTTTTTTAAGTTCGGGATTTTTAAATTTTTTTGAAGTTAATAATTCCATTGTTTCTTTTCCTAGATATTGATTTATTTCAAAATATAAATTTCCATCTTTTAAAAGATGATTTTTAGCTAAATCAGCAATTTTATTATAAAACAATAAAGGATTGTTATTTGTAACAAACAAAGCTAAATGTGGTTCGTGTTCTAAAACATTAGTTTGCATATGTGTTTTTTCTAATTCTCGAACATATGGAGGATTACTTACAATAATATCGAATTTATCTAGCGTTGAATTTTCCGTTTGGTTTGCTGTACTAACAAAAATATCTTTTAAGGAATCTATTTTTAAAATATCAGCTTCAATAAAATGGATATTTACATTGTTGTTTTTTGCGTTTATTTTTGCTGTTTTTAAAGCTTCAGCAGAAACGTCAAGCGCATAAACTGTAGCATTTGGTAAATTTTTAGCCAATGAAATTGGAATACAGCCACTTCCAGTTCCAATATCTAATATTTTTATTTGTTTATTTTTTGAAGTAGAAGAGATGATCCAATTTACCAATTCTTCGGTTTCAGGTCTTGGAATTAATACATTGTGATTAACTTCAAAAGGCAATCCGTAAAATTCAGTTTTACCTATTATATATTGTATTGGAATTTGTTTTTCTAAATCGTCAGTAGCTTTTTGTAAATACTCTAAATCTGCTTTACAAATTTCAAAATCTGGATGCAGTGCGACTTCAATTCTAGATAAGTTTAATTTAAAATCAATCAATAGGTTAAAAAAAGATTGAATTTCAGTTGAAGGGTAAAGTGTGTTGAGTTTATTAAAAAACGCTGTTTTAAATTGTTGTATATACATTATAAATTTTTAAGCATCCATAAGTTACATGAGTAGTGTCCCGTATCTCCCATAGGAGCATCTAAATCTTTAAAACCAGTTTTTCTATATAGTTTACGGGCTCCTTCCATATAAGGTAAAGTTTCTAAATAGCAACTCTCAAAACCAAATTCTTTTGCTTTTTGTAGGCAAATATCCATCATTTTACTTCCTAAACCAATACCTCGAGCTTCTGGTTTAAAGTACATTTTTTGCAATTCGCATATATTTCCTTTATAATTATCGAGTTTTTTTATGCCAGCTCCTCCAAATATTTCGCCATTTTTTTCAATAACAAAGTATATTGATTTTTTATTGGTGTAATTTTCAGAAAGCGTATCTAATGCAGTATCTGCATATGCTGTTCCTACTTTTGGGGCACCAAATTCAATTAAAATGCTTCTAATTGCTTTTGCAATTTTAGGATTATCTTCAGCAATAATTTCTCTAATTATAAAGTTATTAAGAGTCATTTTATTGTATTATTTTTACGCTGTGAAATTACATGAAAAATATATAAAACGTTGCATTCAATTAGCTAAAAATGGTTTTGGAACTACTTATCCAAATCCAATGGTTGGAAGTGTAATTGTTTTAAACGACGTTATTATTGGAGAAGGTTGGCATAAAAAGGCAGGAGAACCACATGCCGAAGTACACGCAATTAATTCTGTTAAAGATAAATCGCTTTTAAAAAATGCTACAATCTATGTTAGTTTAGAACCTTGTTCGCATTTTGGTAAAACACCGCCTTGTGCAAATTTAATTGTAGCAAATGGTATTAAAAACGTTGTTATTGGAATAGTAGATTCTAATAGTAAAGTGTGTGGGAGAGGAGTTCAGTATTTAAAAAATAATGGTTGTAATGTAATAGTTGGTGTTTTAGAAGATGAATGTTATAAATTAAATAAACGTTTTTTTACATTTCATACTAAAAAAAGACCTTTTATAATTCTGAAATGGGCAGTAACTAAAGACGGTTTTATAGATAAATTAAGAGATGATACTTCCGAAATTTCTCCAAATTGGATTTCAAATACTTATTCTCAGCAATACGTACATAAAATGAGAGCTGAAGAACAAGCTATTTTGGTGGGTACAACAACGGCTTTAAATGACAATCCTACTTTAAATGTAAGAACATGGACAGGAAATAATCCTGTTAGAATTGTTATTGATAGAATTTTGAAAATACCCAAAGATTACAATATATTGAATGATGGAATTAAAACCATTGTTTTATCTGAAGTAAAACCTGTTAGTATTTCTTATAAAAATGTAACTTTTGAACACATTAATTTCAATAAAAATGTTCCAGAACAAATTTGTGAAATTTTATATAGGTATGAAATTCAATCTTTAATAATTGAAGGAGGAAAACAAACATTACAAAGTTTTATAGATGCTAATTTATGGGATGAAGCTTTTATTTTTGAAGGAAAAACTACCTTTGGAAAAGGCTTAGAAGCTCCAAAATTAAATGCAAAACTTATTGAATCTAAAAAGTTTTTAGATGATGTTTTAAGTATAGTTACACCAATATAAAGAGTAATAATTTAAAAGCGGTTATATTAATGTGAATTTTAATTTTTATAAAATGCTATTCAACAGTAATTTAACTATGCTTTTAAAATATGTAATTCGTTAATAAAAAGATTTATTTCCTTCTATAATTTAGGTAAAATTACATTTCCATAGAATGATATACGTTTTGTACATCGTCATCTTCTTCTAGGCGTTCTAATAATTTTTCAACATCTGCTTGTTGATCTTCAGGTAATTTTACAGTTGTTGTAGGAATACGTTCAAAACCAGAAGAAAGTATTTCTAAGTTGTTTTCTTCTAAATATTTTTGAATAGCACCAAATTGTTCAAATGGAGCATAGATTAAAATTCCATCTTCATCTTCAAAAACTTCTTCAACTTCAAAATCTATTAATTCTAATTCAAACTCTTCCAGATCCATTTGTAAATCTTCGGTTTTTACTCTAAAGTTACAAGTGTGATCGAACATAAAAACTACGGAGCCCGAAGTACCCATATTTCCGTCGCATTTACTAAAAGCAGCTCTTACGTTTGCAACAGTTCTATTGTTATTATCTGTTGCTGTTTCAACAACTACAGCAATACCATGTGGAGCATAACCTTCAAATAGAACTTCTTTATAATCTGCAGTGTCTTTTTCACTTGCTTTTTTAATAGCACGTTCTACATTGTCTTTAGGCATATTTGCTGCCTTTGCATTTTGAATTACAGCTCTTAAACGTGCATTGGTATCGGGGTTTGGACCACCTTCTTTAACAGCCATAACAATATCTTTACCAATTCTAGTAAAGGTTTTTGCCATAGCAGACCAACGTTTCATTTTACGTGCTTTTCTAAATTCAAAGGCTCTTCCCATAATTTCTTAAAATTTTTGTGATGCAAATGTAATTATTACCTATTGTTTTTACAATAATTTAAACCTGAATTATCCCTAAATTAAATTGTTTTTCAATAGGAGCGTGGTTTGCAGCTTCAATACCCATACTTATCCACTTTCTAGTATCAAGTGGATTTATAACTCCATCTGTCCATAAACGAGCCGCAGCATAATATGGAGATGTTTGTGCGTCGTATTTTTGTTGAATAGATTTTAGAATTTCTTGCTCTTTTTGTTTGGTAATTTTTTCTCCTTGTTTTTTTAATGAAGCTTTTTCTATTTGTAACAATACCTTTGCTGCTTGTGATCCACCCATTACGGCTAATCTAGCTGATGGCCAAGCTACAATTAGGCGTGGATCGTAAGCTTTACCACACATTGCATAATTACCTGCACCATAAGAATTACCAATAATTATTGTGAATTTTGGTACAACAGAATTGCTGACAGCATTTACCATTTTTGCACCATCTTTAATAATGCCACCGTGTTCACTTTTACTACCAACCATAAATCCTGTAACATCTTGTAAAAACACTAGTGGTATTTTTTTCTGATTACAATTTGCAATAAAACGTGTAGCTTTATCTGCAGAATCTGAATAAATAACACCTCCAAATTGCATTTCTTTTTTACCGTTTTTTACAATTTTACGCTGATTAGCAATTATACCAACAGCCCAGCCATTAATTCGTGCATAGGCACATACAATAGTTTTTCCGTAGTCTTTTTTGTATTCTTCAAATTCAGAATTATCTACAATACGTTCTATAATTGCTCTTATTTCGTATTGATCAGTTCTTGTTTTTGGTAAAATTCCGAAAATATCTTCAGGATTTTCAATAGGAGGTTTAGCTTTAATTCTATTAAAACCAGCTTTGTTATAATCTCCAATTTTATCTACAATATTTCTAATTTTGTCTAAAGCATCTTTATCATCACTAGCTTTATAATCTGTAACTCCACTAATTTCACAATGCGTAGTTGCACCTCCTAAGGTTTCATTATCTATACTTTCTCCTATAGCTGCTTTTACTAAATAACTTCCAGCTAAAAATATACTAGCAGTTTTATCTACAATCATAGCTTCATCGCTCATAATTGGTAAATATGCTCCACCTGCAACACAGCTTCCCATTATTGCAGAAATTTGAGTAATTCCCATACTGCTCATTACTGCATTATTTCTAAAAATTCTACCAAAGTGTTCTTTATCTGGGAAAATTTCATCTTGCATTGGTAAATAAACACCAGCACTGTCAACTAAATAAATAATAGGAATTTTATTTTCAATAGAAATTTCTTGAGCACGTAAATTCTTTTTTCCAGTTATAGGAAACCAAGCTCCTGCTTTTACGGTTGCATCATTTGCTACTACAATGCATTGTTTACCTTTTATATATCCAATTTTAACTACAACTCCACCAGAAGGACAGCCGCCGTGCTCTGTGTACATTTCATCACCAACTAATGCTCCAATTTCTATGCTGTCAGATTTTTTATCAAATAAATAATCGATTCGTTCTCTTGCAGTTAATTTACCCTTGGCTTTATGTTTTTCAATTTTTTCTTTTCCACCACCTTTATAAACTTTTAGCAATTTCTTTTTTAATTCTGATAATTGAAGTTTGTTGTAATCTTCATTTACATTGAATTTAATATCCATTTGTTTCAGCTATTTTATAGTTGCTAAAGTACAAAATGAATGTTAAACTTTATAAAATAATTACCCGATCATTATTTACCTAGGTAAATAAAATATATTTTATGTATATTTGCAACATAAAAACTTAAAATTATGAAAACAAACAAAATTATTTATTGGTTAAGTACAGGATTATTAAGTGCTTTATTATTAATGTCTGCAGGAATGTACATATTTAATAATGCAGAAGTTTCAAAAATGTTTATAGGTTTTGGTTATCCTGTGTATATCATTTACCCTTTAGCTGTAGCTAAAATTTTAGCAGTTGGTGTATTGGTAACTCAAAAACAATCAAAAATTAAAGAATGGACATATTCGGCTTTATTTTTTGAATTTATATTAGCTTTTTTTGCACATGTAATGATTAAAGATGGAGAACAAATGGCTGCAATAATAGCAATTGTGTTATTAGTTGTTTCTTATGTTTTTGGTAGAAAGTTATTTAAATAAATTCAATTTAATTATGAAAAGAATTCTTACAATTGGAGCTAGTACAAGTAAAAAGTCGATAAATAAAATTCTTGCAGAATATACAGGTAGTTTATTGACTGATGTTGAAGTGATAAATATTGATTTAAATAACTATAGTATGCCTATTTTTTCGGTTGATTTAGAATCTGAAAAAGGTTTTCCAGAAGGTGCAATTAATTTAAATTATGAAATTGAAAAATCTGATGGATTTATAATTTCTTTTGCCGAGCATAATGGAGCGTATACGGCAGCTTTTAAAAATGCATTTGATTGGCTATCAAGAATAAATGGTAAAGTGTGGAGAGATAAACCAATGCTTTTATTGGCAACATCACCAGGAGCTCGAGGAGGGCAAACAGTTTTAGAACTTGCCGTTAAAAGGTTTCCATTTAATGGAGGTGAAATTATAGGGAATATGTCAGTTCCATCCTTTTTTGATAATTTTAAAGAGGGAGTGTTAGTTGACCAACATTTAAAGTTAAACCTTTTAAGATTAGTAGAAAATTTTCAAAAATCGGTTTAAGATGACAGAATTTTCTAAAGAAATAAACTCAACATTTCCTAATGAAAAAATTAAGGCGCTGCTAAATATAAAGTTTACAGCAAACTATTTTGATACATTGGGAAATGAACAGTTAAAACCTTTTAAAATTTCTGAACAGCAATACAACATACTTAGAATTTTAAGAGGAGCAAAAAAAGCAATTACAGTAAAAACTGTAAAAGAACGTATGGTGCAAAAATCGCCAAATTCTACTCGTTTAATGGATAAATTATGTGATAAAAAATTGATTGAACGTGAACGCTGCGAACATGATAGACGGGTAGTTTATGTAAAAATAACCGAAAAGGGATTGGATTTATTGTCGAAAGTTAAAATGGAAAGTTTAGATAATTATTTCAATAATCTTTCTGAAGATGAGGCAAGAATTTTAAATACTCTTTTAGATAAGTTTAGAACAAATGATAGCAAAAATATATAAATCAAATGATAGAGGAATCGCAGATTATGGTTGGTTAAAAGCAAATTACTCTTTTAGTTTTTCAAATTATTTTAATACTGAAAAGATGAATTTTGGCGCTTTACGAGTGTTAAATGATGATTTTATTCAAGGAGGAATGGGGTTTGGAACGCATCCACATGAAAATATGGAAATTATTTCTATACCCTTAAAAGGAGCCTTAAAACACAGAGATTCTATGTCTAATAAATGGATTTCGTTAGAAGAAGGTGAAGTTCAGGTAATGTCTGCAGGTACTGGTATAGAACATTCAGAAATGAATAATCATCCAACGGAGGAAGTAAATTTATTTCAAATATGGATTATTCCAAATAAACAAAACGTAACGCCTAGCTACAACCAAAAAAAGTTTAATGCATTAGAGCGAAAAAATAAATTACAAGTATTGGTGTCTTCAATAGAACATAGTGTTGAAGGTGCTTTAACCATACATCAGAATGCACAAGTTTCGAGAATTAATTTAAGCGAAAATTTAGCATTTAAGTATCAATTAAAATCTAAAAATAATGGTGTTTACATTATGGTTGTTGAAGGAGAAGTACTTGTAGACAATAAAATTTTAAATAAAAGAGATGCGCTAGGAGTTTATAATACTGATGTAATTAATTTAAAAGCAAACTTTAGTTCAGACATTTTATTTATTGAAGTACCAATGTAAAACTAAAATTACTCCGTAGGTAGTAAAATTGAAAATTTACTACCTACACCAATTTTACTTTCAATAGTAATTTTACCGCCTTGTTTTTCAATAAACTCCTTACATAATAATAAACCTAATCCAGATCCTTTTTCATTTTCTGTTCCAGGATTAGATTGGGTTTTTTCTATTTTAAAAAGGTCATCTATTTTTTCTGATGAAATTCCAATACCTGTATCAGTAATATTTAGTTGAAAGTATTGTTTTTGATTGTAATTAATTATTTCAGAACTAATTTCAACTTTTTTATTTCGTTCTGTAAATTTTAAAGCATTTGAAATTAAATTACGTATTATAATTGAGGTTAAATCTGGATCTCCAATAACATTGGCATTTTCAGGATTTATTGTATTTATAAAGGTTATCTCTTTTAAGTTCGCTTGGTTTTCTAATTGTGAAAAGAGTTCTTTATTGTGTGTTATAATGTTGAATTTTATTTTTTTAGCAATTATTTTTTTTGATTGAGACATAGACCAATTTAAGAGGTCTTCTAATAAATTATATAAATGATCAGATGATTTTTGAATGGTTTTAAGCATTGTTTTTTGCTTATTAATATCCATTGTGTCAAAACGGTCTACTAATAAATTAATTAAAGATTTTTGTGTGCCTGCAGGGTTTTTAAGATCGTGTGCAATTATAGAAAAAAATTGGTCCTTTATTTTATTTAAAGTTTTAAGTTCTTCTTCTTTTGATTTATTATCCGTAATATCATAAGCATTCAGAATTACAGTGTCTGGTGTTTTATAGGTGACTCTAGCAGAAAACCACATTTTTTTATTATTAATAACTAATGGATACTCGAGTACTACTAATTCTTTACTTTTAATACATTTTGTAATAGCATTTTTAAATAACTTGGCCATTTCGGGTTCAAAAATTGTACTTACATTTTTACCGATTAAATCTTTTTGCGGTTTATATAGTAAATCTTTATTGCTGTAATTTACAGTTAAATAATCTCCATCTTTATTAAATTCAACAATTAAACTATCGATAGATTTAAAAATGGCAACCATTTTTCGTTCATTTTGTTTAATCTTTAATAGTGTTTTGGAAATAAACCAAATTAAAATACTAATAATAAAGGTGCTAATAAATAAAATGTATAAAATTGTTTTATCTTGATCAAGATACGAATTCCATCCATTAACTGGAGTGGCAGCTAAAACCCAATTTCCTATAGGCAAATTAACAGCAATAGATATAGGGTCGTTTTCAAAAATAGATGCATCTCCCCAAAAAACAGGCCCATTTTTACCAGTTCCATCAGTTCCTCTTAAAGCAAATTTAAATCCGTTTTCTTCTAAATTTATATTTGCTTCTTTAATTAAGTTTTCTTTTTTTATAACAATGTCTGTAATTCCCCAAAATGAATTATTATTAAGTTTATCAAATATGGGAGTGTAACTTATAAATGCAGTACCACCTTCAATTAATTCAACTGGTCCAGCAATAAAGGTTAATTCAGTTTTAATGGTTTTTTCAACAATTTCTTTTCTTTCAGGATGAGCTAATAAGTTTAAGCCTATGGCAGATTCGTGTCCTTCATATGGATAAATAGCATTTAAAATACAATTTTTAGACAAAGCCATAGTACTAATTACAGAGTCTTGTTTTATGTATTCCTTAGCAAGTTCAGAAAATTCATTGTTAGATATTGAAGGGTTTAAGCTTACGTATGCGGCTACACCACGTGTATAATAGATTCTGGAATATAGAGCTTTTTCTAAATTGGATTTTTTACTGGCTAATAAATCCATTAAGTTAGAGCGTTCATCTTTTTCCCATTGCCCTTTTGTATAATTAGAATAATTGTAAATGGCGATTGATAAAATTATAAAAACACATAAAGAGTATAGTATTGGAATTATTTTTTTTATAAAATTTTTATACGTTTTATGTTTCATTTACAACTTATTAATAATTTATAGTTTTATAAAACGGCTAAAATAAAAAAAATATCTTTTAAGAAGTACATAATGTGCCAATAGTGAAAATTAAATTTTAAATTTTATTTAACACTAAAATTGATTGAATTATAAGGTATAAACGTCATTTTTTTATGCAATTCATTTTTAATTTACGATATTTGCTTTTAATAATTTTTTTAAAGTAATTTAATTAAATACACAAAAAAATGAATAAAAATACTGTATTAGCTTGGGCTACAGCAATTATGTTAATAGTTGGTTTAGCTTTAATAGCTTTAGGTGCATTTAGATACAATGAAGTTGCAGGTTGGGGATTTGCCTCTGTAGGAATTGGTTTTTTTGCAATAGCTTGGGTTTTTAATGCTTTAAAAGGACGAGTTTAATAACTAGTTACAGATATACACTATAGTTTTGCTATAAAATATATGCAAAATTTAAGTGTGTGCTTATTAAATTCTTATTTTAAATTAATAACCAAGTACAATAAACAATTAAAATTATATTATAAATATGTCAGATGATAAGAAAGTAATCTTTTCAATGTCTGGTTTGTCTAAAACCTATCAAGGTGCAAATAAACCAGTTTTAAAAGATATTTATTTAAGCTTTTTTTATGGAGCTAAAATTGGAATTTTAGGATTAAATGGTTCAGGTAAATCTACTTTAATGAAGATTATTGCTGGAATTGAAAAAAACTATCAAGGAGATGTTGTTTTTGCTCCAGGATATTCTGTTGGTTTTTTATCTCAAGAACCTCAATTAGATGATTCTAAAACTGTTATTGATATTGTAAAAGAGGGAGTTGCTGAAACAGTTGCAATTTTAGATGAATACAATAAAATAAATGACATGTTCGGCTTGGAAGAAGTATATTCTGATGCTGATAAAATGGAAAAATTAATGGCACAACAAGCCATTTTACAAGATAAAATCGATGCTGCAAATGCGTGGGAGCTAGATACCAAATTAGAAATAGCAATGGATGCTTTACGTACTCCAGATGGTGATACTCCTATTAAAAATCTTTCAGGAGGTGAGCGAAGAAGAGTTGCTTTGTGTAGATTGCTATTACAAGAGCCAGATGTGCTTTTATTAGATGAGCCAACCAACCACTTAGATGCTGAATCTGTACATTGGTTAGAGCATCATTTACAACAATATAAAGGAACTGTTATTGCAGTAACTCACGATAGATATTTCTTAGATAATGTTGCTGGTTGGATTTTAGAATTGGATAGAGGAGAAGGTATTCCTTGGAAAGGTAATTATTCTTCTTGGTTAGATCAAAAATCAAAACGTTTGGCACAAGAATCTAAACAAGCTTCTAAGCGTCAAAAAACATTAGAACGTGAATTAGAATGGGTTCGTCAAGGTGTAAAAGGTCGTCAAACTAAGCAAAAAGCTCGTTTGAAGAATTACGACAAATTAATGAGCCAAGATCAAAATCAGTTAGATGAAAAATTAGAAATATACATACCAAACGGTCAGCGTTTAGGTACTAATGTTATTGAAGCAAAAGGGGTTTCAAAAGCATTTGGAGATAAGTTGTTATATGAAGATTTGAATTTTAATTTACCTCAAGCTGGTATTGTTGGTATTATTGGTCCTAATGGTGCTGGTAAAACCACTATTTTTAAAATGATAATGGATGAATTGGCTCCAGATAAAGGTGAATTTGTAGTTGGTGATACTGCAAAAATTGCATATGTGGATCAAAGTCATTCAAATATTGATCCTGAAAAAACAATTTGGCAAAATTTTTCTGAAGAACAAGAATTAATTTTAATGGGAGGGAAACAAGTAAATTCTCGCGCATATTTAAGTCGTTTTAATTTTTCAGGAAGTGATCAAAACAAAAAAGTAAGTATGCTGTCTGGTGGAGAACGTAACCGTTTGCATTTAGCTATGACTTTACGTGAAGAAGGAAACGTATTATTATTAGATGAGCCAACAAACGATTTAGATGTTAATACATTGCGTGCATTGGAAGAAGGTTTAGAAAATTTTGCGGGTTGTGCAGTTGTTATTAGTCACGACCGTTGGTTTTTAGATAGAATTTGTACACATATTTTAGCTTTTGAAGGTGATAGTCAAGTGTATTTCTTTGAAGGTTCATTTTCAGATTATGAAGAGAATAAGAAAAAACGACTTGGAGGTGATTTAATGCCTAAACGTATTAAATATAAAAAGTTAATAAGATAAGTATTTAAAAAAGGCTGTTTAAAAAGTGAATTTTTAGTCAACTTTAATTTATTTAGGGTTCTCATAGTGATTAATTATCAGCATTATGAGATTCTGAAATAAATTTAGAATGACGAGTTTTCAAATTTTAAACAGCCTTTTCTTTAAGTTATACTTTTATAAACCACTTACCATCTATTTTAATAAGTCTGGCATCTTCTTTTTCACTATCTCCATTTTTAAAATTTACAATATAAACTACTCTTGCTCCGTTTCCATCTTCATCAATAGTTTCTTTTTCAATTACTATATTTTTTAGACCATCTTTGTTTTCAAATTCTTCTTTTGCAGCCATTCCAAACAGACCTTCCATTTTTTTTGCTTCTTCTTCTGAAAATTTTTCACCATCATTTTTTACATATAATGTTGTTAATTTTTCAAAATCTTTAGTTTTCATTAAGTCGTATGCTTTTTTAATTGTATCGCTAGGTGAAGTGCCACTTCCACACGAACTCATACTAAATAAAACCACGGTTAATACTAATGCTGATACTAATTTTAAATGTTTCATAATTACTTTTTTTAATTGATTTAGACTAAATTATTTTACTGAATTGAGGTATTTTTGTGAATTCTGAAGGGAAAATTATATCGTGTTCACCTATAACAAAATTGAAAGATTTTGCATTTACATTTAAGTGAATGCCTACATTGTTAAATGCTTTCAATATAAGTTCTGAACAGTAGAGTTTTGTATCTGTATTGAGGTTGTATTCATTGTCAAAGGTGTATTTGTTTACGTAGAAATTTTTGGCTTCATTTACAACTTTATTTAATGTTATAGAAGTATAATTGGATCTGTAAATAGCGTATGATGAAGTTTTTTTAGGATCTAAAAAATCGCCTAATAAATCCTTTTTTAAGGTGTGGTTTTTATGAGGTACTGCGTGGATTACATAAGGTTGATTGCGTTCAATAATTATAATTCCAATATGTGTAAATTCTGAAGAGTTATCTGCTAAATGAACTAAATAGCTCTCGGTAGATTTTCCAGCGCGTAAAATAAGATCACCGTTTTTAAGGTTTTTAGAATTAGCTATTTCTTTTAGTTGATTTGTATTTCTAAATTTTAGATAGAAGAATAGTAAACCACATAACAAGATTATGACTGTAGTTAAACAGCTTATTTTTTTAGAAGAGTACATTTAGTTTACTATTTATTATGATAAATACTAAAAATAAATGGGGTTTAAAATCATATATCTAAACTAGATTAGTTAGAATATGTTAATGGCTAATAGAGTTTAATAAATTTAAGAAATAATTATTAATAATAAGCTAAATAAGAAAATAAATTTAATGAATCCACTGACAATCAATAAAATCTGTAAACATATGGAAGACAAGTCCAATTGCTACAATTCTTGTTTTAGGAGGAATTAATAATAAAAAATATACACAAATTGCATAATAAGAATGTAATGGATGGTAATTTATACTACTCCTGTTTGTCGCAAAAATTGGAGTAGCAAGTAGGTGATCTAAGTCAATTAACATTGTTAGTGTAAAAATTAACCAAACTTTTTTCCAACTCTTTTTAAAAAATAGAAAAGCTATAATACCAGGTATTATAAAATGCATTCCATAGTGAGTAATAAATCTTAAAATTTCCAATATTTATAGATTTAAATTTTGAGACTCTAAATAATTTAAAGCATTTGGTCCTTCCATAAAAAGTAAATCTAAAATGCTGAGGTTGGAAATAAATCCGTGATTTTGTTCAAAAACTTGAATGTATCTTTCAAGATTATATTGAGGTTCTTTTTTAGAAATAGCGAGGTTTCTACAATCTTTTAAAGGTGATTCTATTAAAAATTCATCAGTTTTAGTTGTGGTGATTTCTAATTGTAAGGCTTCCACAATAAATTGATGGGTTAATAGGTTTAAATCTAATAAAAAGTTATGTTTTTTATTGAATATTGGCAATAAGTCATCAATATAAAATTCAAAAAAAGGCGATGCGTTATAAGCAGTTGTTAAGGTTTTTAAATGAAGTTTATTCCAATCGTCTTTATAATCAATTTTTACATCTTTTGTTTTTTGTTTCACGCCTTTATTATGCTGTATAGGTACATTTAGTAAATGTTTGCCATCTGCAGTATAAATATAACATCTGTTTCTATACGTTTGTTTTTGAAAATTATCTTCAAATTCAAAGCAAATATTGCTGTTTTTTGAAATAGCTGCATATTGAATAATTGGAGCAAAATATGTTGGTTGAATCAATAACATTTGCATCTGATATCTTAATTCTATATGTTAAAACTAAAAACTGATATTAAATCTGATTTTCTTTTTCTTCTTTTTTACGTTTTTTATAAGAACTGTAACCAAACCAAAGTAGTAAAGCTCCTAAAAAGTAGTAAAGGTACGATACAGGCTCTCCAGAACCGTGTACTGTAGTAAATAAACGTTCCCATCTAATTTTTTCGGCAATACCATTTCCATTAGTGTCCCAACTAAACCAAATAAATACAGGTTTTCCTACTACGTGGTCAAAAGGTACATAACCCCAATAACGCGCATCTTCAGAATTATGGCGGTTATCACCCATCATCCAATAATAATCTTGTTTAAAGGTATATTCTGTAGCTTCTTTACCATTAATAAAAATTTGGTCTCCGTTTACAGTTAAATTATTGTTTTCGTACACCTCAATAATTCTTTTATAAAACGGTAAAGATTTAGAATTTAAAGCAACTGTTTTTCCTGCTTCTGGAATGTAGATAGGTCCATAATTATCATCAGACCAAGGGTAAAGAGGACTGTGTGGGAAAACTCTAGAATTGTAATTACCAGCAGGTGTTAATTCTTTAGTAACACTTTTTATAATAGGATTTTTTCTGAGTTTTGCAGCATTTTCATCTGTTAAATTAAGATTGTAATAGTCTCCAAAATTACGTCCTTCTGTTACATTATATCTTTTTAAAGTAGTAGCACTTAATTGTTGTCCATTTGTAACAACTTTATGCATATACTGTGTTTGTGCTCTATCTGGTAATATGGTTTTTTCTCCATTAATGTAAATATAACCTTGTCTAATTTCTAAAGAATCTCCAGGAATCCCAACAGCACGTTTTACATAATTCGATTTTTTATCAATTGGTTTTTTAACATGAATATTTGAAGTGTCAAAAAAACGTTGTACTGTATCTACAGGCCAACTAAAAACAACAATTTCATTGCGTTTAATATCTTGAAAACCAGGAAGTCTGAAATACGGTAATTGTGGTTTTTGTAAATAGGATTTTGTACCGATAAAAGGTAGAGAATCGTGTACCATTGGAGCTGCAACGGTAGTCATTGGTGTTCTAGCCCCATAATGAAATTTACTTACAAAAAGGAAATCACCAACTAATAACGATTTTTCTAACGAAGAAGTTGGTATTGTATAAGGTTGCATAATATATGTATGCACTAGTGTAGCTGCTATAATTGCAAAAACAATTGAGCTAACCCATTCGCCAAGTTCAGTTCTGGATTTTAGGCTTCTGTCTTCAACATACGTAACATTTTCTATATAGTTTAAGTAAAAAATATAAAAACCAAGTGTTACAACAGCAAGTATTGAGTCTAAAGTTTTGTATTTTCCATAGCTTCTAATGGTTTCAACCCAAATAACAGGGAACATTAATAAGTTTATAATAGGAATAAATAATAAAAGTACCCACCAAGTAGGTCTCTTAAGAATTTTCATTAAAACTATTGCATTGTAAATAGGAATAATTGCTTCCCAAGATTTTCTACCTGCTTTTTTATATAATTTCCAAGTACCTAAAAAATGTATAACTTGTACAATTAGAAAAAAGATAAACCACTCAATCATTGTCATAATAAACTTCTTTTATATTATTTTAAACCTAAAACGTCTTTCATAGTAAATACTCCTGTTTTACCATATAACCATTCTGCTGCAATTACAGCTCCTAAGGCAAAACCACTTCTATTATGGGCTGTATGTTTAATTTCGATAGTATCAACTGTAGAATTATATGCTACAGTATGTGTGCCAGGCACATCATCTATACGTTTTGCAACTATAGGTATTTGAGAGTCGTTATTTGTTACATCTAAGTTCCAACTTTTTTTATTGGTATGTTTTATTACTCCTTCTGCTAATGTAATTGCAGTTCCGCTAGGAGCATCTAATTTTTTTGTATGATGAATTTCTTCTAAAGTAACATCGTATTCATTTAGTTGATGCATCATTTTAGCAAGTTTTTCATTTAATTCAAAAAAGATATTAACACCTAAACTAAAATTTGAAGCATAAATAAAACCACCATTTTTTTGCTTACAGAGTTCTGTAACTGTTGAATATTTATCTAACCAACCCGTAGTTCCGCTAATTACAGGAACATTATTATTTAAGCAGTTTGAAATATTATTAAAAGCTACTGATGGAATACTAAAATCTATTGCAATATCAGCTGTTTTAATATCATATTCTTTAGTGTTTTCGTCTACTTTTAAAACGATAGTATGTCCTCTTTGTAAAGCAATTTTTTCAATTGTTTTACCCATTCTTCCATAACCTAGTAAAGCTATTTTCATTTTTAAAATTTAAAGTTTAGTGAAGCAACAACTACAGATTTGTTAGTAGTTGCATCTTTAATAATTTGTGGAGATAGCGTTAAATTATTGTCAACATTGTGTTGGAGTAAATGTGCATTTGTACTTGCTTCTAGTATTTGTAAAACATATAATCCTACAGTAACTAATATAGATAAATCTCGATCTTTTTTATAGGATTCTTGAGCACGAGTTAATGCATCATCTGATAAATATATGTTATCACCTAAGCCATCAAATTCGTTTGGTTTGTTATCTAATCTTAATTTATAAGCTGTACGAGCTCTGTTATAATTTTTATTGTTAAAGTCATAAAAATATACACCAGTTCCTAGAGCTGCGTATACAAGCGGTATTTTCCAATATTTTTTATTGTATGCTTGACCTAAGCCAGGAAGTATTGCAGAATAAAACGCTGCTCTGGCAGGAGATAACATATCAAATTCGTTTGGAGAAGTGTAAATAGTATCTTGTACTTTTACTTTTAATTCTTCTTCTTGTGAAAATGATTGAAAAGTAGCTAATAAGCTAATAATAAGTAAGATATAAGGCTTTTTATATGGCACTATTCTAATAATTTTTTTATACGATTAAAATCTTCTTCAGAGTGAAAAGGAATTAATATTTTTCCTTTATCCTCTCCAGATAATTTAACGTCAATTTTGTGCCCAAAGTATTCGCTAAAAGTTTTTAAACCTTTAGAAACAAATTTTGGAGTTTCATTATTTTTAGTAGTTACCTTTTTAGGTTTTTCAATTCCTTGTTTAAGTTCTTTTACTACTTGTTCAGTTTGTCTTACAGATAATTTTTCAGCTAATATTTTTTCATAAATACTTAACTGTTCTTCAGTATTTTCAATATTAATTAGTGCTCTACCATGTCCCATTGATAAAAATCCGTCTCGCATTCCGGTTTGAATTATTGGGTCTAATTTTAATAGGCGTAAATAGTTTGTTATTGTAGAGCGTTTTTTTCCAACACGTTGACTCATTTCTTCTTGAGTTAAATCAATTTCGTCTATTAAACGTTGGTATGATAAAGCAACTTCAATTGGATCTAAATCTTTTCTTTGAATATTTTCAACCAATGCCATTTCAAGCATTTCTTGGTCGTTTGCTAATCTAATATAAGCAGGAATAGTTTTATTACCAATTAATTTTGAAGCTCTAAATCTACGTTCTCCAGATACTAATTGGAATGTGTCGTCTTTTAATTTTCGAACTGTAATTGGTTGAATTACACCTAATTCTTTAATAGAACTAGCGAGTTCACGTAAAGCTTCTTCATTAAAATAACTTCTTGGCTGAAAAGGATTTACTTCTATTGCTTCTAATTCTATTTCAATAATACTTCCAACAACTTTATCTGCATTTTCATCATTAGCTGAATTAACATTAGCCGTATTTTCTTTTAACAAGGCAGATAAACCCCTTCCAAGTGCTTGTTTTTTTAGTGCTTTTGCCATTCTTTTTTATTTAGCGTGTTGTTTTAAAATTTCGTTTGCTAAGTTAATATAATTTACGGCTCCTTTACTAGTTGCATCATAAGCTATTATGCTTTCACCATAACTTGGAGCTTCACTTAGTCTTACATTTCTTTGTATAATGGTTTTAAATACCATATCCTGAAAATGTTTTTTTACTTCATCAACTACTTGATTAGATAATCTTAAGCGAGAATCGTACATAGTTAATAATAAACCTTCAATATCTAATTCTGGATTGTGTATTTTTTGAACACTTTTTATTGTATTTAATAATTTCCCTAGACCTTCTAATGCAAAATATTCGCATTGAATTGGTATAACTACAGAGTTTGCAGCCACTAATGCGTTTAATGTAATTAAACCTAATGAGGGTGCACAATCTACAAGAATATAGTCAAAGTCGTCTTTAACTTCTTCTAATACTTGTTTTAGCATAAACTCCCTATGGTCTTTATCAACTAATTCAATTTCTATTGCCACTAAATCTATATGCGCTGGTATTATCGAAACATTGGGGGAATTAGTTGGAAGAATTGCTTCTTTAGCAGAAGCGGCATGTTCTAAAAGTTGATAGGTTCCAATTTCAACCTCATCTACATTAATACCAAGACCAGAAGAGGCATTTGCTTGTGGGTCAGCATCAATTAATAGTACCTTTTTTTCTAATACTCCTAAAGCTGCGGCTAAATTTACAGTAGTAGTAGTTTTACCAACACCACCTTTTTGATTGGCAATTGCAATAATTTTTCCCATAAAAGAATATAGAGTTATTTTAAGTTGTAAAAATACAATTTATTATTGTTTATAAAAGAGAATAATGTTAACAAAGAGATAAAAAACACACAATTAAAAATAGCTTGTGAATTTATGTGTAGTTTATTTTTTTTATTCTGTTTTGTAAATAACCCCTTTATTTCCTTCAAAATCAAAATCTTGGCTATATTTAAGTCCAATTTTTTTAAGTACTTTGATAGAAGCTTTATTTTCTTTCATTGCTCTACCAATAATTTCTTTTAATTTGAGATTATTAATTCCGAAATCAACACAAGATTTAGCAGCTTCTGTAGCATATCCTTTATTCCAATGTTTTTTAAAAAATCTAAAACCTATATCGTATTCATTTTTACTGGCTGTAAATTTAAGTCCACACCAACCTAGAAACTCTTCATTTTGTTTATTAATTACAGCCCATCTTCCAAATCCATATTTACTATAATGATCGTAATTTTCAAGAAATTTTTGAGCGCTTTCTATACTTTTAAACGATTTATCTCCAGTATATTTTAATACGTCTTTATCAAGATTGAGTAAATAAAATAATGTAGCATCTTTTATGCTTAATGTTCTTAAATACAACCTTTCCGTTTCAATTATTTTCTTCATTTCAATTATTTTAAGAACTTATTATAAAGTTTAATTTAAAATGTACTTAGTTATAAAATTTATATAGGGAGTAACCAAGTATAGAAAATAAAAGAATTATCTATATTTATTTAACTTCTGCTATAATATTGTTTTCTGAAGTAGGTAATTCAACTTTAGAAGTATCAGCAGTTAATCCACAACCTTTTGAAGATCCGCATGAGGCACATAAAAGCAATATAAAAGTGATTGCAAGTACCGATGTAATAATTTTTTTCATTTTAAAATGGGGTTTTATTATTTTTAAAAGATGAAATATACAAAAAAATTTATGAGCTAAGTTTATCGAGTGTATAAATAATTAATTCTTCAATAGGTTTATAAGGATTTTCACTAAAAGTTCCATTAGCTCTATTTGCAATTATAGCATTCATAGAACAAGCATTGTGGCCTAATAGTTTAGATAATCCATAAATTGCCGAAGTTTCCATTTCTAAATTGGTAATTTTTACACCTTTGTACTCAAAGTTGTCAATTTTACTGTTTAGCTTAGGGTCTTGTATAGCCAATCTTAAAACTCTTCCTTGTGGTCCATAAAAACCTCCAGCTGTAGCTGTTATACCTGAAAATATTTTATCACTCAAAAGTTTTTTTTCTAAAAACTCACTGTTTTTAACTATATAAGGTCTAGATTTTCTTTCACTCCAATTAGTATGTTTTATAAAAGCATCTTCAAAATCGGCTTCTAATACTTGGTCGCAATCGTAAGAAAGCAGCATACCGTCAAAACCTAATCCGTATTTTGCTAATACAAAGCTGTCTACAGGAATTTCTTTTTGTAAAGAACCAGAAGTACCAATTCTAACAATATTAAGTTGGGTATGTTCTTTTTTTATGGTTTTAGTTTCTAAATCTATATTAACTAGAGCATCTAATTCGTTCATTACAATATCAATATTATCTGGTCCAATACCAGTTGATATTACAGACATTCTAATTCCTTTATAAATTCCTGTAATAGTTCTAAACTCTCTTTTTTGAGTTTCAAACTCTATAGAGTCAAAGTGTTTTGTAATTTTTGGAACTCTATTTTGATCACCCACAAAAATTATTGTTTGTGCAATATTTTCGGGTTTTAAATTTAGGTGATAAACACTACCATCTGGATTTAAAATTAATTCTGAATCTGCTATTTTATTCATAAGTTATCCGCCAACGCGTTTTATGTTATATCCTTCTTTTTTAAGGATTTGCATTATTTTATCTCTGTAATTTCCTTGAATAATAATTTCGTTGTTTTTTACACTTCCTCCAACACCACATTTAGTTTTAAGTAATTTACCTAAAGCTTTTAAATCTGTTTCGGAGCCTTCAAAACCAGTAATAACTGTAACTGTTTTACCGCCTCTTCCTTTGTTCGAAAAATGTGCTTCTAGAAATTGTTTGTTAGCTGGTAATGTTTCTGTATTTTCTTGATTTTCATATTCGAAATCATTATTTGTTGAAAATACAAAACCACCTAAATCTTCAAGACTATTTATTTTCTTTTTTCCCATTTAAAAACTGAAATTATAAATGTAAATTTAATGAAATTAGATTTATTTTTTGAGTTTATTCCAAATAAAAAGCAATGCAGCTAAAAGTTCAAAAACTAAACCTATAGCCATTACTAAATTTGCTTGTGGATTTTTCGAGAATTTTAATATTGCACCAGCAATAATTAAAAAAACACCAAAAGTGAAAAATGAAATTACTTTTTTTGAAATCATTTTAATAGGCCTAATTCTTTTAAACGTTCATTTAAAAATTCTCCAGCAGTAATATCGTCATAAACTTTTGGTCGCATTTCATCAATGCATTCAGGTAAGCAGTTTAAAGACATTTCGCTAATTGGATGTGTGAAAAAAGGAATTGAGTAACGAGAGTTTCCCCATTCTTCTCTAGGTGGATTTACAACTCGGTGTATTGTAGAACGTAATTTATTATTTGTTAAGCGTTCTAGCATATCTCCAACATTTATTACCAATTGCTCAGGCAAAGCTGTTACAGCAATCCATTCACCTTGTTTATTTTGAACTTCTAATCCAGATGCAGAAGCACCCATTAATAATGTTATTAAATTGATATCGCCATGAGCAGCTGCTCTAACAGCGCCTTTTGGTTCACCTTGAATAGGAGGGTAGTGAATTGGACGTAAAATACTATTTCCATTGATTACATATTTATCGAAATAAAATTCGTCTAAACCAATGTATAACGATAGTGCTCTTAAAACATATATTGCTGTTTTTTCTAAGTTTTTATAAGCCACCATTCCAACTTTATTAAAGTTGGGAATTTCATTTACAATTACATTTTTTGGATATGTTGCTTTTAATTTTTCATTTCCAACCACTTCTTGTCCAAAATGCCAAAATTCTTTTAAATCTCCTTTTTTTTTGCCTTTAGCACTTTCTTTACCAAAAGAGGTGTAACCACGTTGGCCTCCAATTCCATCAATGGAATAAGATTCTTTAACTTCTTCAGGGAGTTCAAAAAAACTTTTTACTTCTTTATATAAATTATTGGTTAGCTCTTCCGATAAAAAATGACCTTTTAATGCTACAAAACCAATTTCTTCATAAGCTTCACCAATTTCAGTTATAAACTTCTTCTTTTTTTTGGAATCACCAGATAGAAAGTCTGACAAATCTAAACTTGGTATATTTTTCATGAGTTTATATTATTATTTTATAAAGGTTATTTGCATAAGTTTGTAAATAAACTTTCAAGATACATATTTATAAAAATTTATTTAAAACTTAAAAGTAGTAAAATTATTTTTACTTGTTAATTAAAGGGATATTATAGCTTAAGGTATAGTTAAAACCAACGCCTAAATCATTAGAAAAAACTCTATTAAAGCCCGGAATATATAAGTTTTTAAAATTTTCAGGTTCTTTTGTGCTAATCATTTTTTTAACGCTAAACTGCATTCCTAAATATATATTTTTAAAGGTTTCTACTTTCATTCCAAATAAAAACTCTAACCAATGTGCATTTAAATCTTTAAAATTTGTGTTAGCTTCTATAGGTTCAGTTATAAAATAGGTGCCTGACATGTTTGGTGTATAGCTATTTAAAGTTTGTTCAAAAAAACTGAAACCATAACGCACACCTACATATATTAAATTGTCCATACCTTTCCAATTTTCGTAAGCATTGTAATTTGCTCCAAGTTTAATAAAAGAACCTTTGGTTGAATATGTTAAATAATCTTCAGTTTTAAAAACATCTTCATAACCTAATTCAGCAGCGATATAATGATTTTGTGTAAGACGTAAATCACCAGTTATTTCTAATCCTTTTGTGTCTTCATCTATAAAAGAAATAATTGGTTTACTAAGATCAATACCAATTCTAATTCCGTAACTAATTTTAGTTTTTACTGAATCTTGAACTTTTTCTGTTTCTTGTTCTTGTAATTTTTCGTTCTCAGTTTCCTGTTCTTGAGAGATTGCAGTAAAGTGAATTAAAATACTAATGATAAATATTAATATGTGCCGTTGTATCATTGTCAATAATTGTGTTATTAATATTATAAGATTTAATCCAGTTGTTAGTAATACTGTCTATAGTTAAGTTTTCAAAAACTGCTTTATAACCACAAGATCTGGATACAAAAACATCGTTTCTATCATAACTAAAGTAAATAGTATCTGATGTTTCTGCAGATGAAATTTGATATGCAGTTTTATATGCATTTAAATCTAACTGAAGAGAAACGGAATCCATAGTTGTATTGGTATAATCTTCAAGAAGTTCATAATTAATAACTCTTAACGAGTCTATTAAAATAGTTTTTACAAGCGTATCATTTTCAGCATCGTAAAATTTTAGCACTAAATTTGGAGTTGTGTTTTCTAAGCAAATATCATCTTTTTCACAACTTATTATTAATATAATTGCTAAAATTATTACTGTAATATATTTTTTCATATTTATTTTAATTCTAAAAGAACAACATTTTCCACATGGTGTGTTTGTGGAAACATATCTACCGCTTGTGTTTTAATTATATTGTATTGCTCTTTCATTAAACTTAAATCTCTAGCTTGTGTTGCAGAGTTACAACTAACATACACAATACGTTTTGGTGCTATTTCTAATATTTTAGCTACTACATTCTTATGCATTCCATCTCTTGGTGGATCTGTAATAATAACATCTGGTTGTCCGTGTTTATTTATAAAACTATCATTAAAAACATCTTTCATATCTCCTGCATAAAACTCAACGTTTTCAATGTTATTAAATTGTGCATTTAATTTAGCATCTTCAATTGCTTCAGGTACAGATTCTACACCAATTACTTTTTTAGCTTTTTTAGCTACAAATTGTGCAATGGTTCCTGTTCCTGTATAAAAATCGTAAACAACTTCATTTCCGGTTAAATTTGCAAAATTTCGAGTTATTTTATACAATTCATAAGCTTGTGTAGAGTTTGTTTGATAAAATGATTTTGGTCCAATTTTAAATTTTAAACCTTCCATTTCTTCAAAAATATGATCTCTACCTTTAAATAATTTAATATCTTGATCGTATAAAGTATCGTTTCCTTTGCTGTTAATTACATATTGTAATGATGTAATTTGAGGAAATTTTTCAGATAAAGCATTTAATAAACCTTCTCGTTTTTCGGTATCTTCTTTAAAAAATTGAATTACAACCATAATTTCTCCTGTTGAAGAAATACGTAACATAATGGTACGTAATAAACCAGATTGTTCTCTAGGATTGTAAAATTCTAATCCGTTTTCTATTCCATAATTTTTAATAAAATTACGTATATCATTAGAAGGATCTTCTTGTAAATGACATTTGGAAACATCTAAAATTTTATCCCACATACCAGAAATATGAAATCCACAGGCATTTCTGTTGTCAATATCTTCATCAGAGTTTATCTCTTCTAATGTTAACCAGCGGCTATTTGAAAAAGAAAATTCCATTTTATTTCTGTAAAAGTATGTTTTTTCACAGCCTAAAATCGGTGTAATTTCAGGTAAGTCTAAGTGGCCTATGCGTATAAGGTTATTAGTAACTTCCTTTTCCTTATATTCCAATTGGTATTTATAGTCCATATTTTGCCATTTGCAGCCACCACAATGTTCAAAGTGTTCACAAACTGGTTCAGTTCTTTTATCTGAATATTTATGGAACTTTATAGCTGTACCTTCAAAATATGCTTTTCTTTTTTTTCCTGTTCTAATATCAACAACATCACCAGGAACGGTATTTGTTAAAAAAATAACACGTCCATCAGGTGCTTTAGCAACAGTTTTACCTCTTGCACCAGCATCTATTACTTCTATATTTTCAAAAATAAGTTGTTTCTTTCTTCTTGCCATGTTGCAAATGTAATATTTTAGCACAAAAAAAGCACCTCTAAAAGAGATGCTTTTAATTAAATTGTTGGGTATGTTATTTTACACTTCTCATATATGCAGCAAGTGCAGCTAATTCATCACCAGTTAAGTCTTTTACAAAACCATCTAAGTTAGCTTTCATAATAGCTACTTGACCTGGATCAGTATCAACAATTGCAGCAGATTCTCCTTTTAAGAATTTAACTAGGTTTCCTTCTTTTTCGTTATAAACTTTTACAATCTCTTTTATAGAAGGACCAATAACTTTAGTATCTGCTTGGTGACAAGTTGTACACGTTTTATCAGTAAACAATTGCTTACCTAAAGCAATATTATCAACAGCTTCAGTTGCTTTTTCTTGAACTGCTTCTACTTTTGTTTCAACTTCTGTTTTTACTTCTTCTTTCTTTTTATCACCACAACTTGTTAATATTGCAGCAACTAAACCTAATGCTAAAATCGATTTTTTCATTTTTTTTTGTTTAAATATGATTGTAACAAATTTATTCAAATAATTTTAACCAAATGTGATTTTTATGACATTTTTATTCTGTTTTATAATTTGTATGGTAAAATACGAAAATGCTAGTAGAAGTATTTTGGGAAATTTAGGCTTAAATGAGAATTAATAATTTTAATTATTTATTTCTAATCTTATTTTTTGTTCTATTTGGCTAATTTTTGGTACCAAAACTTTGTTTTCTATAAATGCATGAATTTCAAGGTCATATTCAAACTTTTTTAATTGTTCAAGTAAAATTCTTAAAGTGGATTTATTGGTTTTAGAAAGATTGTATTTAGATAAAAATATTCTAATTTTTTTTAATTCTTGTGTAGTGTCTGTATGCGTATTAACAAACTCATTTACAGAATATTTTTGAATTAGATCTATAAAAAAATAGATTTCAGTTTTAAAGTAAAATGCTTTGTAGAGTCTATTTCCATAAGGGAATAAAAGTTCTTCTTCATTAATAAAATGAGCTTCAAGATCTACCTTATATTTAAAATAAAACTTGTATAGAATTTCTGATAATGGATCTTCTGTATCTATATTATTAAGTAATATTGCAATAGTTTGACCAATTTCTGGAAGTGTTTTTTCTATATAGTACGTATGAGATCTTTTTAAATAATCTATAAGAATAGGGATTGGGTATTTTTTAAAATTAGCATTTTTTAAATCTTTATAATTACAAAACACATTTAAAACATCAACTAAAAAATTAGGATTTACCTCTGTTAAAGCTGTATTCTCGTATATTTTGTTTGTATTTGTTGGGTTTATATCAAAACGGTTAAAAACGTGCTCAGTAATTCGGTTGTTAAGTGTAATTTCCGAAGGAGATAATTCTGCTGTTATCATTTTTTAGTTATTACTAAAATTACAATTAAAAATATTTAAAGGTGTTTTAGGGTTTATATGTGATTTACTAAGTAGTTTTTTTATTTCTATAAGTTCTTTTTTATTTAAAATAATATTAAAATTATTGTTTCCAGCCGGAATGAAAATTTTACGTTTAAAATATGAATTTGCATTTTTAATTTCCCAATAGTCGCCATCTATTTCTAACATATAATTCACAAAAAAATTATATTCTTTATTTGTAAAGTTGAAGTTAAGGTTTTTGTATTCGAAATGAATTAGTTTACAAGTAGGGCATCTAAAAACACGACCGTTTTCAGTTTGACTAATTAGGTTTATCATGGTTTATTTTTTACGAATTATAATTTTAAATAGAATTTTTTGCTCTCTTTTTTAATGTTTATTTATTTTCTACAATACAGTTTACTTTTCCATTTTGGTAATATTTATAAACTTATTAATTTATTGACTTGTTAATAGCTTTATTAAACCGTAAATTTTAGAAATCGTTCTATGGTTTTACTCTTAATTAATTTCAAAATTAATATATAATTCTTATTTAGACTAATTAAAAATAAAATATTTTAATTTATTTTTTTGAAGAAAAGTTAGCTGTGTTAATTTATATTTAGGTTTCATTGTAATAATTCAATCCGTAGTTAAGAAACAGTAATTTATTTTGTAATTTGCGTTTAAATTAGGATGATTTCTCTCCTTAAATGAGGAATTGATAATTTTTAATTTAGAATTTTAGTGAAATGATTTCAGAAAAATTAACATCACAACAAGCAATTGATTTAGAAAATAACTATGGAGCACATAATTACCATCCACTTCCAGTAGTTTTAAGTAAAGGAAAAGGGGTATATGTTTGGGATGTAGAAGGAAAAAAATATTATGATTTTTTATCTGCTTATTCAGCAGTAAATCAGGGGCATTGTCATCCAGAAATTGTAAAAGCTTTAAATGAACAAGCAAGTAAGTTAACATTAACATCACGAGCATTTTATAATGATGTATTAGGAAATTACGAAAAGTATGTAACTAATTATTTTGGTTTTGAAAAAGTATTACCAATGAATACTGGTGCAGAAGCCGTTGAAACCGCAATTAAATTATGTAGAAAATATGCATATGAAAAAAGTGGAATTCCTGAAAATGAAGCACAAATTATAGTTTGTGAAAATAATTTTCATGGGCGTACAACAACAATTATCTCTTTTTCTAATGATGAAGATGCACGTAAAAACTTTGGTCCGTTTACCGAAGGATTTATTAAAATTGAATATGATAATTTAGAAGCTTTAGAAAATACATTAAAAACCACTAAAAATGTTGCAGGATTTTTGGTAGAGCCAATTCAGGGTGAAGCTGGAGTTTATGTACCTTCTGAAGGTTATTTAGCTAAAGCAAAAGCTTTATGCGAAAAATACGATGTTCTTTTTATAGCAGATGAAGTTCAAACGGGTGTAGCAAGAACAGGTAAATTATTAGCTGTAAATCATGAAAATGTAAAACCAGATATTTTAATTTTAGGAAAAGCTTTAAGTGGAGGAGTATATCCCGTATCTGCTGTGTTAGCAAATACTGAAATAATGAATGTTATTAAACCAGGGCAACACGGTTCTACTTTTGGAGGTAATCCTCTGGCTTGTGCAGTTGCAATTGCAGCTTTAGATGTTGTAAACGATGAAAAATTAGCCGAAAATGCGGATGTTTTAGGACAACTTTTTAGAAGTGAAATACAAAAACTTGTAGATTCTAGTGATTTGGTAAACTCTGTTCGTGGTAAAGGTTTGTTGAATGCTATTTTAATTAATGATACTGAAGATAGTTCTACTGCTTGGGATATTTGTATAAAATTAAGAGACAATGGTTTGTTAGCAAAACCAACACACGGAAATATTATTCGTTTTGCACCACCTTTAGTAATGAATAAAGAACAATTATTAGATTGTGTTCAAATAATTAAAAAAACTATATTAGAATTTAAGATTTAGGTATTTTAAAAATAAAACATAAAAAAAGCGGCTTTTAAGCCGCTTTTTATCTTTAAAAATATGTTCTATCCTTTTCTTCTTCTTGAAGAGCCATTTGAATTATCGCGTTTTCTACCAAAACCGCTAAAATCGCCTCCACCTGAAGTTTTTCTATCTTTACTTCTACGTCTTCCGCCACCGCTTCGGTTATTTTCATTTCGGTCGTTACTTTTTCTTCTTCTTCCACCGCTGTTACCGCCGCCTCTTCCAGAACGTTTTTTTTCAGTAATTTCAACATTTACTCCTCTACCTTCAAAATTTACATCGTTTTGTTGGAAAGAAGCTATAGTTTCATCTTTATAATTTTTATCTAATTCAAAAAACGAGAAAGTATCTAAAATTTCAATTTGTCCAATTTCTATGTTTTTTGCAATTTGTTGGTCGTTAATTAGACCAATAAGTTTAGCAGGATTTAATCTGTCTTTTCTTCCAATATTTATAAAGAAGCGAGTCATATTTTCATCGTCTCTTCTTTTTCCTCTACTATCTCTATCATTTCTTCGCATTTGTTCACTGTCATTTAAGTCAGGAGCATTTTCGTAATATGATAAGAACGTGTTAAATTCTAATGAAACAAATCTTTTAATTAATTCTTCACGACTTAAGTCTTCTAATTTTTCATAAATAGAAGGTAAGAAATCATTAATTTCTGTTTCATTTACTTTAATATCGTGTACTTTATCAATTAATTTAAATAATTGATTTTGGCAAATTTCTTTCCCAGTTGGAACTGGTGTACTTATAAACTTTTTACCAATAATTCTTTCAATTGGACGTAGTTTTCCTTTTTCTCTACCTGTAACAATTGCAATAGAAATACCTTCTTTACCTGCACGTCCAGTTCTACCACTACGGTGAGTATAAGATTCTATTTGATCTGGTAATTTGTGGTTAATAACGTGAGTTAAATCGTTTACATCTAAACCTCTGGCAGCAACATCTGTAGCTACTAAAAGTTGTAGGTGTTTTTTGCGGAACTTTTCCATAACGCTATCGCGTTGTGCTTGCGATAAATCTCCGTGAAGAGAATCGGCATTGTAACCATCTTTAATTAATTTATCAGCAATTTCTTGAGTTTCTCTACGAGTTCTACAAAAAATAATGCTATAAATATAAGGATTTACATCTGCTATTCTTTTTAAAGCAGCATATCTATTTCTTTCTGATACAACATAATATTGATGAGAAACTTGATCTGATCCTTTATTTTTTTCTCCAGAAGTAATTTCAACTGGTTTGTGTAAGTATTTTTTTGCAATACTTTCTACTTCTCTTGGAAAGGTTGCAGAAAATAATAAGGTTTGTTTTTCTTCAGGAGTTACAGCAAGAATTTTATCTAATTCATCTTTGAAACCCATATTTAGCATTTCATCAGCTTCATCTAAAACTAACCATTTTAAATTTTCTAGTTTTAATTGTCTTCTATTAATTAAATCAACTGTTCTTCCAGGTGTACCTACTACAATTTGAGCACCTCTTTTAAGTTTTCTAATTTGTTCTTCAATATTAGCACCACCATAAACTGCTGCTACGTTACATCCTTTAGAAAATTTAGAAAACTCTTCAATATTATTAGCAATTTGTAAGGCTAATTCACGAGTTGGAGATAAAATAATAGCTTGTGTATCTTTACTTTCTAGGTCAATTTGTTCTAGAATTGGTAAGCTAAAAGCAGCTGTTTTCCCAGTACCTGTTTGTGCAAATGCTTTTAAGTCATCTGTTGATGCTAGTACTTGAGGAATTGCTTTTGATTGAATTTCTGTAGGATTTTCGTATCCCAAAACGGTAAGAGCCTTAATAATATCATTATTAAGACCTAACTCTTTAAATGTCGACATTCTGTATATATTATTGATTTACAGACGCCCATCTATAAACCGGTTAAAAACGTGCAAAGGTACACTTAAAATCAATGCAACCGTAAAAAAATTAGTTTTTTTCTAATTTTTTTAATTCAGAACTAAATTTTTGACTGTCTAAATAGGTAAAACCATTAGTAACTATACCTTTATTATTAACCATAATTGTTCTTGGGTAACTACTTGTTAAATAGTTATGTGCATAGCTGTCTTTTGTAAGTTTAAATTGATTTTTTAAATCTAACAAATTTAAATCGGGATCTGAAGTAAATGCTCGTGAGTCTGGTTGCATGTTAATACCTACAAACAGTATTTTTGGGTGTTTCTTTTCTAAATAATGAATTCTGTTTGTTAAATATTCTAAAGACATATGTTCGGCTGACCAAAAATAGATAACAGCATTATTGTTTTTTATTACCTTATTAATATTTAAATTCTTATTGTTATAAGACACAATTTTAAAATCTTCTAAAGGTTTTTTATTTACAACAAATTTACTGTCGTTAACTAAGTTTTTTACTTGAGTTAAATATGTTTCATCTGTACAATTTTCTAAAAAAATATCTAAAGTTTCGTTGTTAATAGTACAAGTAGATTGACTTTTTAAGAAATCATCTATTACAATGCTTTTTAGTAATGCGTTTTTAAATTCTTCAAGTTTTACATTTTCGACAATAGCATTTAATAAATTTATGGTAATGTCTGATTTGGTACTGTCTTTTTCCTTTTGTTGGTAGCTTAAATTAATTAGGTAATTAATTACATAATTTCTGTATGGATAAAAGGATAAGAAATTTGCTTCATTTAAATTAACATCTTTTCTAAATTTATAAAAATCAGATGAAACTTTAGGAAAATTTCTAAGTCTATGTGCTCTTTTATTATAAAGAGGGTACAATTCCTTTAATCTATAAAGAGGGAAGTGTATAGCTGTATTTGTTAATTTTTGAAAACCCGTAGTAATGTTTTCTCTGTTTTTAGAAAATTCATCATAAATGGCTTGTCTTTTATTAGCAAGTGAGTCTATTTTAAATTGAAAATCAGTTTCGTTTAAATTAAAATATTTAAACATTTTACGTTCTTCTTTTTCATTTTGTAAAAATAAATTTATTAAAAATTCATTTTTACTACTTCCTCTACCAGAATAAACTATTGATTCATCAAAGTCCCAAGTGTTAAGCCTAACTAAAATACTATCGCTAGGTTCTATATAAATGTATTGAAATTCGTTGGCGTGTTTAAATGTATATAGACCTTCGGAAAAGTTTTTATATTCAGCAATAAATCTGTTATTTTTTTTAAGAGGTAAGGTGTCAACTACTTTATCATCTTTTAATAAGAGTACAAAATTTGTACGTGGATTTATAATTTGCCCTCCAAAATATGTTAACGAATTATTTTTTTTAGTTGTATTACAACTAAAAAGAAAAAGAGTTAATATGGAGCTTATAAAGTATTTCATTACTAATAAATTGTCTACAAAAATACATACAACTTTATGTATTACTTGTTAATAAGGTGTTAAATCTAAACATAAAATTGATTAAAAATATTACTTAGAATTAAATGTTTATAGTAAATCTATTTTAGTACTTTTGCACGGAATTTAAAAAAATAAATATTACAATGCTTTCAGTATCAAATCTATCTGTTCAATTTGGAAAACGTGTTTTGTTTGATGAAGTAAACACAAAATTTACAATTGGAAATTGTTATGGAATAATTGGCGCAAATGGGTCAGGTAAATCAACATTTCTAAAAATTATTTCAAATAAAATAGAACCTACATCTGGTCAAGTTCATTTAGAACCAGGAAAACGTATGTCGGTATTATCTCAAGACCACTATGCTTTTGACGAATTTCCTGTATTAGATACAGTTATGATGGGAAACAAAAAACTGTATGATATAAAAAACGAGATGGATGCAATTTATGCTAAAGAAGATTTTTCTGAAGCTGATGGAGTAAAAGCAGGTGAACTTGGTGCAGAATTTGAAGAAATGGGAGGCTGGAATGCTGAAAGTGAGGCTGCAACATTATTATCTTCTTTAGGTATTAAAGAAGAAATGCATTATACTTTAATGGCTGAATTAGATGGGAAATCTAAAGTAAGGGTATTATTAGCGCAAGCTTTATTTGGTAATCCTGATGTACTAATAATGGATGAGCCAACAAACGATTTAGATTTTGAAACTATAGGTTGGTTAGAAAACTTTTTGGCAAATTACGATAATACTGTAATTGTTGTGTCGCATGACCGTCACTTTTTAGATGCAGTTTGTACACATATTTCTGATATTGATTTTGGAAAAATTACACATTATTCTGGTAACTATTCTTTTTGGTACGAAAGTAGCCAGTTAGCGGCTAAACAAAGAGCTCAACAAAGTAAAAAAGCTGAAGATAAAAAGAAAGAATTAGAAGAGTTTATACGTCGTTTTTCTGCAAATGTTGCTAAATCTAAACAAGCAACGAGTCGTAAAAAAATGATTGAACGTTTAAATGTAGATGAAATTAAACCATCGAGTAGAAGATATCCTGCAATTATTTTTGAACGTGAAAGAGAAGCTGGAGATCAAATATTAAATGTAGAGCACTTATCTAAAGCAACTGAAGAAGAAGTATTATTTAATGATATTCATTTTAATTTAAATAGAGGAGATAAAGTAGCGCTAATTTCAAAAAATTCTAGAGCGGTAACAGCTTTTTATGAAATTTTAAATGGTAATGCTCAAGCAGATGCTGGTAAATTTCAATGGGGAGTTACTACAACTCAATCATACTTGCCTTTAGATAATCAAGACTTTTTTAAAGATGCTAGTTTAAATTTAGTAGATTGGTTACGTCAATATGCTAAAACTGAGGAAGAACGCGAAGAAGTTTATTTAAGAGGTTTTTTAGGTAAAATGATTTTTAGTGGGGAAGAAGCTTTAAAACAATGCAATGTGCTATCTGGAGGAGAAAAAGTTAGATGTATGATGAGTAGAATGATGATGATGAGAGCTAATGTATTGATGTTAGATGAACCTACAAATCACTTAGATTTAGAAACAATTCAAGCATTTAATAACTCTTTAAGTAATTTTAAAGGAACAGTTATTTTTACAACTCATGACCACGAATTTGCACAAACCGTAGCAAATAGAGTAATTGAAATTACACCAAAAGGAGTGATAGATAGATTTATTACTTTTGATGAATATTTAGAAGATCCTAAAATTAAGGCATTGAGAGAAAAAATGTATAACTAAAACTTAGTACAATAAAAAAAATAGGCTATATCTTAAAATATAGCCTATTTTTTTGTTTTAAATTTTAAAACTTATTCATAAATTAAGTATTTCGCTCTTATTTTTTTAAATTTCTCAATAGCAGGTTTCCAAGAGTTATGGATTTCTTCGGCAGTTAATCCATTTTTTAATTGTTGTTCTAATTCTAAATTTCCTGCATGTACAGTAAAAGTTGCTCCAAAGAATTTTTCAGTTTTAGGCGTTTTGTTATAAGCGTCTACTAAATATTCGATATTTACAGAACTTAATTTTTCAATTTCTTTTAAATTTACTCCGTAGCATAATTTATTTTGATGCTTAGGTGATTTAGATCCAAAGTTGGGTTGTGGAGTATAGCTAAAATCACTTTTAGGAAAAAATGGAGCGCCATATTGTTGAAACTGATTTTCTGTTCCACGTCCAGCATTTATTATAGTACCTTCAAAAAAACCTAAACTAGGATATAAATTTATAGATTGATCGTTTGGTAAATTTGGTGAAGGACGTATTGGTAAATGATATGGAATTTGATGTGTATAATTTTTTAATGGAATTACTGTTAAATTACATTTAACATTGTTTTTTAACCAATTTTCTCCATTAATCATTTTAGCATATTCACCAATTGTCATTCCATAAACCAATGGAATAGGGTGCATACCAACAAAACTTTTATGTTCCATTTTTAAAGTTGGTCCATCTACATAATGCGCATTAGGATTTGGTCTGTCTAAAACTAATACAGGAATATTATTTTCTGCACAAGCTTCCATAATATAATGTAAGGTAGAAATATAAGTGTAAAAACGTACACCAACATCTTGAATGTCGAAAACAACTAAATCAATACCTTTTAATTGTTCAGCTGTAGGTTTTTTGTTTTTTCCGTATAATGAAATAATAGGAACTCCTGTTTTTTTATCAACTCCATCATCAACTAGTTCGGCAGCATCTGCTTTTCCTCTAAATCCGTGTTCAGGAGAAAAAACTTTTTTAATTGAGATGTTTAGTTGTAATAAACTATCTACAATATGTGTATATTTATTCTTTTTGAAAATTACCGAAGTTTGGTTTGCAACAATAGCAATGTTTTTTTGTTTTAAAATTGGCAAATAAAGCTCGGTTTGTTGTGAACCAGTTAAAATTTCTTTTGAAGAAACTTCAGTAGTTTTTATTGCTTTTGAATTGTTATTAGCTGTATTTGTTTGTCCGCATGAAATCAAACTAAAAAACTGCAAAAAAACTAATAAGAAATATGTATTTTTGGTCGACATAGAAATAAAGTATAAAATTGAATTACGAATTATTTATAGCAAAACGTATTATTGCTGCTAAGCAATACAAAAGTAGCATTTCATCACCAATAATAAAAATTGCAATTAGTGCAATTGCAGTTGGAATTATTGTTATGATGATTGCCATTGCAACAGGTTTTGGATTACAGGAAAAAATACGAGAAAAATTATCTGGATTTAATGGGCATATTCAAATTACTAATTTCGATAATAATAATTCTGAAATTACATTAATTCCTATTGCTAAAAATCAAGATTTTTATCCAGAATTTAAAAATGTTGATAATATAAAAAAAGTGCAACCTTATGCAACAAAAGGTGGAATTATAAGAACTGAAACAGATTTTGAAGGGATTATTTTAAAAGGAGTTGATAAAGAGTACGATTGGACATTTTTTAAAGAGTATTTGGTTGAAGGAACTATACCAGATTTTAAGGGAGATGTTACAAATGATGTATTGATTTCTAAAGAAATTTCTAACAGACTACATATAAATTTAGGAGATACGTTTAATGTATTATTTGTTAAGGATGATCCTTCTAAAGCTCCTTGGTTAAGAGTTGTAAAAGCTGTTGGTATTTACAATTCTGGATTTCAAGATTTTGATGAAAATTTTGTAATTGGAGACATTCGCCATATTCAAAAAATGAATAGATGGTCAACAGATGAAGTTGGAGGCTTTGAGGTTTTAATTACCAATTTTGATGAAATTGGATTAAAAAGTAATCAAGTTTATAAAGAAACTGCATCAACTTTAAATAGTCAAAGTATTATTGAAAAATACCCTGGAATATTTGAATGGATTAGTCTTTTTGATAATAATATCTATCTGATAATTGTAATTATGGTCTTGGTTGCAGGTATAAATATGATAACTGCATTGTTAGTTTTAATTTTAGAAAGAACACAAATGATTGGGATTTTAAAAGCGTTAGGAAGTACTAACGTTGCTATTAGAAAAGTGTTTTTATACAATGCAGGTTATTTAGTTTTAAAAGGTCTTTTTTGGGGTAATTTAATAGGTTTGGGTATTTTATTAGCCCAAAAATACTTAGGATTTATCACATTAAATTCTGAGACTTATTATGTAAGTGAAGCTCCGGTTTATTTAGATTTTTGGTATATACTATTATTAAATATTTGCACCCTTTTATTGTGTTTATTAATGTTAATTGTTCCAACGTTATTAATAACTAAAATAGATCCTGTAAAATCAATTAAGTTTGAATAAAAATTAGAGTTTATTGAATATGAAAATAAGAAGAGCAATAGAAAAAGATGTACCAGAAATAATTAAAATAATTTCAGATGATAAACTTGGAGAGAAAAGAGAACATTTTACAAATCCGTTACCAAAATCATATTTAGAGGCTTTTAAAATAATTGCTGCGGATAACAATCAAGAACTTATGGTTGTTGAAGATGAAAATTCTGAAATAATTGGAACATTTCAGTTGTCATTTATTCAATACTTAAATTATTGCGGAGGATTAAGAGCGCAAATAGAAGTTGTTCAGGTTAGAAAAGATAAACGAGGTTTGGGTATTGGTAAACAAATATTTCAATGGGCTATTGAAAGGTCTAAAGAAAAAAATGCGATTATACTTCAATTAACAAGTGATAAAAAAAGACCAAAAGCAATAAAGTTTTATGAAAGTTTAGGTTTTAAAGCTTCACATGAAGGAATGAAATTACATTTTTAAATAAAAAAAGGGTAAGAAAACTCACCCTAATTATAATTAAATATTATTTTGTTTTAACCCTAATTTATGTAAGTTCACTTGTAAAGTATAACTTAACTGTTGGGTATTTACTTTGTGTCATTTGAATTGTAAATGCAGAATCTGCTAAAAATACAAGTTGACCTTGTTTGTCTTTGGCTAAAAAGCGTTGTTTTACTCGTTTAAATTCTTTGAATTCTTCATTTTTAGGATCTTCTGGATGTACCCAACAAGCTTTATGTACGGGTAAATTTTCATAGCTACATTTAGCGCCATATTCGTGTTCTAGACGGTATTGAATTACCTCGTATTGAAGTGCACCAACAGTACCAACTATTTTTCTTCCATTTAAATCTAAGGTAAATAATTGAGCAACACCTTCATCCATTAATTGGTCTAATCCTTTATATAATTGTTTAGATTTTAAAGGGTCTGCATTATTTACATAGCGGAAATGTTCTGGAGAAAAACTAGGTATTCCTTTAAAGTTTAAAAGTTCACCTTCAGTTAGTGTATCACCAATTTTAAAGTTACCAGTATCTTGTATTCCAACAATATCACCAGGGAAAGATTCGTCAACAATTTCTTTCTTTTCAGCAAAAAAGGCGTTAGGACTAGAAAATTTCATTTTTTTATTTAAGCGCACATGTAAATAAGGAGCATTTCGTTTAAAAGTACCTGATACAATTTTTATAAATGCCAATCTATTTCTGTGATTTGGATCCATATTTGCGTGTATTTTAAATACAAATCCTGCTAATTTTTCTTCTTTAGAGTCTACTACTCGTTCTTCAGATTTTTTAGGTTGTGGAGAGGGTGCAATTTCAATAAAACAATCTAATAATTCTTTTACACCAAAATTATTTAATGCAGAACCAAAGAATACGGGTTGTAATTCACCTTCTAAATATTCTTTTTTATCAAAAGGAGGGTAAACTTCGTTAACTAATTCTAATTCTTCACGCAATGTTTCAGCGGCTTTATCACCTATTTTTTCATCTAATTCAGGAACAGAAATATCATTAAATTCAACTCCTGTAGAAACAGTTTGTTTATTATCTCCAGAATATACATTTAATTTTTTTCCATAAATATTGTAAATACCTTTAAAATCATATCCCATACCAATAGGGAAACTTAAAGGACAAACGCGTAAGCCTAGTTTTTGCTCAACTTCATCTAATAAATCAAAAGCATCTTTACCTTCTCGGTCTAATTTATTTATAAAAACTATCATTGGTATATTACGCATTCTACATACTTGTACCAATTTTTCAGTTTGTTCCTCAACACCTTTAGCAACGTCAATTACTACAATAACACTGTCTACAGCGGTTAAAGTTCTAAAAGTATCTTCAGCAAAATCTTTATGCCCAGGTGTATCTAAAATGTTTATTTTTTTATCTTTATAATTAAAAGCCAATACAGAAGTGGCTACAGAAATTCCACGTTGACGTTCAATTTCCATAAAATCGGAAGTTGCACCTTTTTTAATTTTATTATTTTTAACTGCTCCAGCTTCTTGTATTGCGCCACCAAAAAGTAATAACTTTTCTGTTAATGTAGTTTTACCGGCATCGGGATGCGAAATAATACCAAAAGTTCGTCTGCGTTGTATTTCTTCTAAAAAAGTCATTTATAAGTTCTGTTTTTATGTGGGTAAATGTAATTACCTATATTTGAGTGCAAATGTAAAAAAATAACCCAACTATGCTTGGTATATATTTATGATTATCAAAAATGATGATGATAATAATTCAATTGAAAACCAATTAAAACAAGCCAACATATATAAAAGTCAATTACCAGAATATATTGATAACTTCAAAATATATAATGATGGTGAAGGAAAATCTGGTACATTGGATGATACCAAAAGACCAGAATTAAAAAAACTAACTGATGATATTGAAGCTGGTTTAATCACTTCTGTATGAATGCGTAAGCAAGATAGACTTGCAAGAAGTGGTAAAGTAGCATTGAAATTTGCCAATACAATTAAAGATAATAATGTTTACTTATTCTTTGGTGATAAAGGTCATTGTGATTTGAATGATTATATGGTTTATTTTCATTTTGGAATTATGGCAATGGTGGATGAACTTAAACCAAAAGCACAATCTGAAGAAACTATTAAATCATTAAAAAGGAATGCTGAAGAAGGTAAAGTAAATGGTAATATCCCGTTGGGTTATTTTACTAAAGCATCAAAACCGTATAAAGATGATGAAGAACCAATTCTGGTTAATGAAATATTTGATAAATATCTTGCTGGTGATGGTACAAGATTAATTGCCAATTATTTAAATGATGAAGGTATTCCAACAAAAGGAAATAAAAATACAATATGGGAAGCCGAAACAGTTAAAAATATTCTAAAAAATAAAATCATTCTAAAACAGATAAATACAACGACAAGTTTTGGCTTAAATGTTTCTTTTTTTTGTTGAAAATTTAAAAGAAATGAAAAGTTCAAAAAAATTAGTGAAAATTGCTTTACAAAAGATTAAAGATAAAGCTATGCATAAGGGAATCAGTGGAGTTCCTTCTGGTTTTGTTGAAATTGATGAATTTACCAACGGTTGGCAACCAGGTCAATTAATAGTGATTGCAGCAAGACCAGGAATGGGTATGTCTGCATTTACAAAATCAATGATTTTAAACACAACAATTAAATTTAATCAGGCTGTTGCGGTATTCTCTTTAGAGAAATCCGATATTCATTATATGAAAATGATGATTTCATATGAAGCTAAAATTCATCATTATTTATTAGGACGAGATAATGATTGGTGCGGTTTAAAAAATAAATTGAAAAATTTATCTAGGGCACCTATATTTATAGATGACACTCCTTATATATCTTTAGCTGATTTAAAACAGAAGGTAATTCAATTAAAATCTGAAAAAAATATTAAATTAATAGTTGTTGATTATTTACAGTTAATGACATTTCAAAAGCTGTCTATATTTAATCGTAGGCAAGAGATAGATATAATTTCTAGAAATTTAAAGAAACTTGCAAAGGAGTTGAAATTACCAATAATTGTTCTTTCGGAATTGCCGAAAACAGTTGAAAAACGCAAAAAGAATAAACGACCTAAACTACCAGATTTAAGGAAAATAACTTCAATTGAACTATATGCAGATATTGTAGCATTCCTCTACCGACCTGAATACTATGGTATAAATAAATGGGAATGGGATAGGAAAACTACAGAAGGTCAAGCAGAATTTATTATCGCAAAAAATCGAAATGGTTGGTTAAATCATTTCAGGTTAAAGTATAACCCATCTAGTTTCTATTTTTCAGATATTGAAATTGCTAATTAGTTATATTTGTATGTATTTTTGATTAGCTTTAAACACACTATCTTTGTACTGTTTAATAAAGGTAATCATAGTATTAGTAATCTCATTTATAGCTTCTTCTCTTTTATTCTCATTTGTATGTAGACTTTTTAGTGTTGATGTATCCCGAAGGGAGGAATCTTTAAAAAGACATACTTCGATTGGCCACCAATTCCAGCTACTCTTTTGATTAATCATTTTTGCGATATTCTCCTTTCCTTTTTCAACAAATACACCACCATAAAGCATACCATTTCTTTGTGGATGTCCCTTTCCACTAAAGGAATCAATTGCAAAATAAACTTTTGCATTATCTTTATATTTTTTGTGTTTTATATAAATTTTAGCAAAATTATTGTCTATTGGATTAAACTCTTTTGCCTCATCAAATTCTTCTATAAATTTCTCTTTAAGCTCCCTATTAAGTGCTTCAATAATTGAATTTCTAAAGTTCTTTTTAATTTCATTCAAAGCTCCATTAAAGTTGCTGTATAAGCTATCTGCTGCCTCAAAATTTTTTAATATTTCTTCTTGTACATCTTTAGAATATTTCATTTTCCCTGATAATTTTTGAATTAATAATTGATATTGCCTAATTGATTCTCTTAAAATTGGCTGTGATGCTGAAAGTAAATGGCATTCCATTAACCACTCATCAATTTCACGATAATAACTAATGCAATAGTAATCTTTATTAATAGTTACTCCTTTCTCCTTTGCGGGTCTACCATCAAGAGTTAAATAAAAGACAATGTTTTTGTCTGGCTTATAGTTTTTATATCTTTCAATTTGTTTTTCTTGAAGATTAGCATATATTTTATTTTCAATAGCAATATAATAACCATTAAGCTCTAATAAAATGTCAATATTTCCTCCTATTGAATTACCCTTGTTACTTTTGTCAATATATACAGGTCGTCCTATGTTTATCTCTTTGGACACAATGGTTTTACCTATTATTTCATAAGAACTATATTCTTTAAAAATTGGTTCAACCCTTTCAGGTGGGTTTTCATCAGGAATATTTTTACTAATTATTTCAACAAACTTCTTAAGAAAAACATCTCCTTTGTGATGAGAACCTTTAGGGTTTAATAATTCTGCAATAAAAGCAGAATGGGTATATCGTTCATCAGAAGTTTTATTTGTAATTAAAAATATATTAAAATCTTCTTCTTTTGATTTTCTTATTTTATTCTCATCGTCAACAATACGTTGTATTTGTGATAATAAATATTGTTCATTTTTCATTAATAATTTTTTAATTTTTTTAAAGCACTTAGAGATGATAAATGATGATTTATAATTTTGTCTCTTAACATTTTTGGTTCGACATAAATTAATTCTGCTCCAAAAGATAGTAACTCCATTATAAAATCATACGTTGGTACTAAGAAAAGTGAAAATACAACTTGTTTTTCATTTTCTTTAATGATTTTTTGAGAATGATGTAAAGGTAAACTTTTGAGATATTTGGCTTGAAAGCTATTAAAGGTAAGTTCAATATTAATTGGAGAGTCGTTATTAGGTGAAATTATGCCAAAACTATTTTTAAACATTTCAGCAACATCAATTTTATTTAATTTAAAATCTATTGCTGTGGTTTCAAGGTTTTTAATTCTGTCTAATCCAAAAATTCTAGGTTTTTCAATATTAACATCGTTACCAACAATATACCAACGCTGTCTATGTTCTTTTAGCGCATTAGGCTCAATCAATCTTTGTTCAGGCTTTTTATTCCAATATTTATAGTAATAAAACTTTATTTGTTTTTGATTTTTAATTGCATTTAAAATAGTACTTATAAACTGAGTTCCTTGAGGTTCTCTTGCCTCAAAAATTAAGTTGTTAGATAGTTTTTCTTTTAAACTTAAAGCGTTATAAATGTCCATCGTTTCAAGTAACCTTTGCTGTATTGCTGATTGTTCATCATTTACAATTCTATATTTTTTAATATTTCTGTCAAAAATAATTTCAACACTATATATAGAGTAAATTATGTTTATATCTCGTTGAAGTGTTCTTTTGGATAAAATTAAATCTAAACTTTGCAAATCAGATTCAATTTCTAAATAGGCAAGTATTTCCTCAAATGAAAAATTACCTTTTCTTAATTTATTAAGAATTAATTGTTGTCTTATATTAATTTCGGTTGTATTCAATTGTACCTTTAATTGTGATATTCATTGATAAAGATAATCAATTAAAACGTCAATATATGTCGTTTAAAATATTCTTTATTGTAAATACTTTTGAGGAAAGTTAGTTATTATTCATAAAAAAAACTAACATTTTCTATGAACGACACTTATTGTCTCGTTTCGTGATTAGTTTTGGTGTTAATTTTATGGAAAGAATTCTGAGAGTTAAACTATATGGTCAATCATTTCAAATTCATAAATTAAAAATGGATTCTAGTTTAATGCAAAGAATTCAGAATGTTGCAAATGAATTTAACGAACCATTACAGGATGCTATATTAAATATTAATTTTTTTAACAAATTAAATATTGATAATATTCGAACAATAAATGATTTGATAGATACAACTTTTAAAGGACTTATAAATAATAGTAAAAGTCAGATTTAAATATATTTGGGAGGAAAGAGGATAGCAAAATTCAATTTATCAGAATTATTTGAATTGACCACACTTTTTTCATTATATAGCACACAAAAAAATACTATTACCGTTGAAAATTTGAGTACTGGCTTATATGTAGAAGAAAAAGAAATAGGTCTTATTGGAACTCATGAAATTAGTGTAGAAAATTTTCACATAGAATCATTGAAATTTTATTTAACAAATGTAAAGGTGTCAAACATAGATTATCAATTACTTAATTTTATGACCTACAATAATCAGGTTATACCTAATGTGAAATCTGATTCAATGTTGACATATCAGAATTGTAAATTTATTAAACGTTTAGGATAGAGCCATAAGATAATTGCTTTATTTTAAGTAATTGGTAACAATTTAATTTAATAAACTTTAGTCTTAAAACAAGCGTTTTAAATATGTTTCAATCGATGAGTTCACACTAACATAGGGTTTCAGTCCAAAAGCCCTTGCTAGAAAACAAGTCCCAAATAATTTTGGCATTGTTTAAAACGTTAATAAGGAAAAATCCAAATCGATTTGATTGTAGCTTTGAAATCTCTCAATAAATAAAATAAATGTTTTATGTTTGTTTAATGTTATAATAGAAATATTTTATAAAACCTTATTTGTTAGTGTTTTAAATATTCATTAAGCTAATCTTCCCTTTCTGCTAAGTACCAATCCTACTTATTCTATATACCTCCACCTATTATACTACAGCAAAAGATGTTGCACTTGTTGGTGGAGGCCAATATCCGCAGCTAGGTGAAATTTCATTATCGCACAGTGGTGTGTTGTTTTTAGATGAGTTACCTGAATTTAAACGTACCGTTTTAGAAGTAATGTGGCAACCTTTAGAAGATAGGGAAGTTACTATTTTTAGTGCACGATTTACAGTAACGTACCCAAGTAGTTTTATGCTAGTTGCTAGTATGAACCCTAGTCCGAGTGGTTATTTTAGGGTGCAAGAGCACAGTAATTGCTTTGATGTTAAAAGGATAAAATTCTTCTTAAATAATTACCCACACAAAAATTGTATTAACATTTATAAAATTTTGAGGTGCAAATATAAGCTTAATAGTTTAAAAGTTATAAAGTTTAAAAGTCTAATGTTTTAAATACTATTTTCTATAAGTTTTAACAACTTTTGACTTTAGATTTTACTACGTATGCGCTTTCTTTTGTAAATTTGTGGTAATTCAAATAAATATGAGAGAAGAACAAGTAATTTTAGTGAATGAAAAAGATGAACAAATTGGTTTAATGCCAAAAATGGAAGCTCATGAAAAAGCACTTTTGCATAGAGCATTTTCGGTATTTGTATTTAATGATAAAAACCAATTAATGTTGCAACAACGCGCTGCTGATAAATACCATTCACCTTTATTATGGACAAATACCTGTTGTAGTCACCAACGAGATGGAGAAAGCAATATTGAAGCAGGAAAAAGACGTTTACAAGAAGAAATGGGGTTTGTATGTGAGTTGGAAGAAAAAACTTCATTTATATATAAAGCTCCGTTTGATAATGGTTTAACGGAACATGAGTTAGATCATATTATGGTTGGAAGTTATTCGGAAAACCCACTAATAAATAGGGAAGAGGTTGAGAGTTTTAAATGGATGACTTTAGAAGAAGTTAAAGAGGATATTGCATTAAAACCTGAAATTTATACAGAATGGTTTAAAATTATTTTTGAAAAATTTTACGAGTTTCTAGAACTTTAAATATGAATGAAAGAGATTTAAGAGTACTAAAAAATTGGGAGAAAAAACAAAAAATGGGTAAATGGAAGTATATTGCTGTTTACGGTGGTTTTTTTATGGTTTTAATACTAATTTTTAGAAATGGAAGTGATTATTTTTTAGATAAACTTCCATCAAATTTTTTTACAATTCAAAATTTATTGAAGCAACTAGTAAGTTCAGCTCTTGGAGGTTTAAGTTTTGGTTTAATTTCTTGGTTTATGAATGAAAGAACCTATAAAAAGTTAGTAAAGAATAAGTAAATGAAAGTAACAGTTAATAGAAAAGCACATTTTAATGCAGCCCATAGATTGTATAATGCAGAATGGACTGATGCAAGAAATGCCATGGTTTTTGGTAAATGCGCCAATCCAAACTACCACGGACATAATTATGATTTAATTGTATCTGTAAAAGGTGAAATACATCCAGAAACGGGATTTGTTATGGATATGAAAGTGCTGAAAAAGTTAATTGAAACTGAAATTGAAGAACAATTTGATCATAAAAATTTAAATGAAGAAGTTGAAGAGTTTAAAACATTAAACCCAACTGCTGAAAATATTTCAGTAGTAATTTGGAATAAATTACGTGCTAAAATAGACGATAACTTAGAGCTATCTATTACGCTGTATGAAACGCCAAGAAATTTTGTTACTTATTGTGGTGAATAAAATAGCTTTATTTTTTTTGGGGAGCTTTACAAGTTTTAATGCCAAAAATACTGTATAAAGGACAAAAATTAAACAATACAGTTAGCAATAATACAATGCCAACTCCCATAAGAACTATTGCTAGCATACCTGTTATTATATTAGTGTAGTATAAAATAATGATAGCTAAGGCAATTAAAATTCGAACTAATTTATCAGAACTTCCTATATTTTTTTTCATAGTCTTAAGTGTTAATTAACACTACAAGTTAAAATAAATTTTACAAAAATCTAAATTAGATTAGTCTTTTTTATGTTTATTTAATTCATCTTGTAATCTTCTCATTACTTTTTGTTCACGTTCTAAAGCTCTTTTTCTGTGTTCTTCAAATTCTTCTTCAAGTTCTTTTAAATTATTTTTAGTAAGTTTTGTAATGCTAATACTTTGTTTAAATTTAGTAATAAAGAACAAAAGAAGTAAAATCAATCCACCAATTATAGATAATATTACCGTTTTAAATAAGCCTTTTTCAAAATCGATACCCAAAAAAGAAATTGAAGTTATTTGAGTTTTTAATTTAGTAATTTCATTTTTTGTTGTGCTAAAACTAGTGTTTAAACTATCTATTGTTTTCTTTTGTTTATTTATAGTATTAGAAGCTCTTAAAATATCTTGTTTTGAAGCTAAAATAGAGTCGTTTATGTTAGATTTTAGTTTTAACAACCAATTTAACTTTACAACTTTATAATCTTGATATTTATTAGAATTTTTAATTAAATTTTCAAATTGCTCATCTACAGATCCAGAATCAATAAATTGTTTAGTAGTTTGACTATATGAAGTAATAGTAATAAGTACTAAAATAAACGTTACTAGTAATCTTTTTTTCATTATTAATTAATTTGTTTTTTTGGGGGACAAAATTAGTTGTTATTTAAATAGTAAACTTCTAATTCATTTAAATATTGTTGTTTTAAGTCATCATTTAAAAAAGAATATTGAAATGAGTTTTTTGCTAGTTGATAAATTTGGTGTTTTGTTAAATTTAAAGCCGCTTGTATTTCAAAATAATTCTTATTTATATTACCTCCAAAGTATGCTGGGTCATCAGAATTAATAGTAACTTTTAAGCCTAAATCTAACATTTGTTTTAAAGGGTGTTTTTTTAGATCAGTTACTACTTTTAATGCCGTATTTGAAAGAGGGCAAACTGTTAAAGCCAGGTCTTTAGCAATAATTTCGTCTATTAATTTTTGGTCTTGTAGCGCATTATTTCCGTGGTCTATACGTTTAATTTTTATAATGTCTAGAGCTTCCCACACATAATCAGAGTTTCCCTCTTCGCCAGCATGTGCAACAGGAATATAACCTTCTTTAATAGAAGCTTCAAAAACATTTTTAAATTTTGAAGGTGGATTTCCTTTTTCTGAAGAGTCTAAACCAACAGCTGTAATTTTGTTTTTAAAGGGAAGAGATTGTTCTAATGTTTTAAAGGCTTCTTTTTCAGACAAGTGTCGTAAATAACTCATTATTAATAATGATGAAATACCTAAATTTTCTTTAGCATCTTCACAAGCTTTTGAAATACCGGTAATAACAGTTTCAAATAAAACACCTCTATCTGTATGTGTTTGTGGGTCGAACATAATTTCTGTATGACGTACATTTTGTTCGGCACAACTTTTTAAATAACTGTAAGTTAGGTCGTAAAAATCTTGTATTGTTGTTAAAACACCTGCACCTTCATAATAAATATTCAAAAAATCTTGTAAGCAATTAAAGTTATAAGCTTCTTTAATTTCTTCAATGGAATTATAAGGAATTGTAATGTTATTTCTTTTAGCTATTTTAAACATTAAATCGGGTTCGAAAGTACCCTCAATATGTAAGTGTAATTCTGCCTTTGGTAAATTTGTAATAAAATTTTTCATTTGGCAAAACTACTTAATTCAATTATTTTAAATACAATTTGTTGAAAACTTAAGTAATATAAGCTAATTATTGGCTGTAGAAATGTAAAATTACTTTTAAAAAACTTTTTTCAGCAAATTAAAATTTTACATTTTTATACAGCCAATAAATATAATTTTAGCTGTTATGAAGCTTTTGAGATATGTTTTTTTAAGGGTAGTTTAAATATAGATTTACAAATAATATCTTCTTGTGGGCTATTGTTTATACTTACAGTAACCGCTAAATGTAATTCGTATTCGCTTAAATGTTTTATTTGAGAATTTAAAACTAATTGATCTTTTAGATACGCGTTTTTTAAAATTTGTAATTTGTATAATCGAGGAATAGGGTGTACTATATCTGCTTTTTTAGTTATTTTTTCTTTTACAAATGTTTCCATTTTATTATAAAGTACAGCAGGTAATAAGGCGTTATTTTTATTAATGTCTTTTGTAGTTACAGTAAATATATTAGAGTTATTTATAGTGTTGTTTGTAGAAGTTTTCATAAAAATTGAAATTTAAGATTTAATTATAATGTATGGGAATTAATTTAAGAGTTGTTTTGCTATTCATCTTTTTTAAGAGCATGCAAATAATGGAGTAGGCCTGTTGATAATTTGTAATTTGTTTCATAATTTTTGTTTTAATGATTAATTTTTGGATAAAAAAAAAGATGCTTTTTAAAAAAAGCACCTTTTATAATATTGTTATTTAATTTATTTAAATTTAATAATAGTGCCTTTTGGAAATGTAAACAAGTTGTTGTTTAGAATTACGCATAACAAAAACAGAACAAATCGATGTTAAAATCGATTTGGTTTCCATAATATTGGAAAATAATTGATATGTTTTGGCGACTAATTTCATAATTATATTCAAAAATATAAAATTATTTTGTTTATCAAAGAAATTTATTCTAAAATTAAAGTTAAATGCTGCTTTTAATGTAAATTTGCATTTACAAACTAATATAAAAATTATGGCTAGTATAAAAAATTTAAAAAAAGATATTAATTACGTTTTAGGGGATATAATAGAGGAGTGTTATACTTGGGAAATTTTAAATTCGAAAGCAGATAAAAAAGGAGCTGAAGCAATTATAGATGAGGCTATTGAAGCATTTGATTCTTTAATAGAGAAGTTAAATGCAAAAAATGTAGAAAATTACAAAGCACATTTTAAATCAGTGAACAAAGAGTTAGAAGAAACTGCAGGTAAATTGATTGAAAAAATTAATAAATTATAATTTTTTTTAACAATTTTTTACCTTTTCAAATGTCATTATTCTAGTTTATTTTTGGTAAATTTATGAAATAATTAATAGTATTAATACGTTCTTTATTTACCAACTAAAAAATTTTAATTTATGGCAAGAGCAATGTTTGAGTACACAAAAACAGTACTCGAAAAAGTTAGCTTTAATTTTGAATTATTTAACAAAGAATTAGAAAAGGCAGTAACAAGATTGTTACCTTATGAGGTTAAAGAGTTGTATTTTTGGCTACAAGAGTTCACTCAAAATAAACCAGACCTTCATAAGTGTCTAAATCTAATAGAAACCAAAAAGAGGAGCTTTTAAGCTCCTTTTTTTTGTTGTATAGGGCTAATAATTTTCACATCATTAAAGGTAATTACACCTCTAATTAATCCATCTATTAAATTTTTTAAAGCTTCTATTAAATGCACCTTTAAATGAGATTTATGATAGATAATACTTACTTCACGAGCTGGAGCAGGAGCTTTAAACTCTTTTAAATACTTTTTATCGTCATTGTTTAAATCTAAGGTTTGTAAATAAGGTAAAAGTGTCATACCTAAGCCTTCTTTTGTTAGTTTTATAAGTGTATTAAAACTACCGCTTTGCAATTGAAAGTTCTGGTTTTTTTTACCTATGGCACTGCATAAATTTAAAATATTTTCTTTAAAGCAATGTCCGTCTTCAAGTAATAATATATCGTCAATGTTTAAATTTTCAACATCTAAAGTTTCTACCGCATGTAAACGATGTTCAGGAGGAACAAAACCAACAAAAGGCTCGTAGTATAAAACACGTTCTTTAATGTTTTCATTTTCAAGCGGAGTAGCTGCAATAGCAACATCAATATGGCCTTCACTTAGTTTTTTAATAATTTCTTCCGTTGTTAATTCTTCAATTTTTAAATTTATTTTTGGATATTTTTTTATAAATGATTTTAAAAATATAGGTAATAATGTTGGCATTATTGTAGGAATAATTCCTAATTTAAAATCACCTCCAATATATCCTTTTTGTTGATCTACAATGTCGTTTATTCTATTACTTTCATCAACAATAATTTTAGCTTGTTCAACAATTTTTTTACCAATCTCTGTTAATTGAATTGGTTTTTTATTTCTATTAAAAATTTTAGTCTCTAAAGCCTCTTCAAGTTTTTGAATTTGCATACTTAATGTTGGCTGAGTTACAAAACAATGCTCTGATGCAATTGTAAAGTTTTGATGTTCGGCTACGGCTAAAACATATTTTAATTGAGTAATTGTCATTGTATAAATTTTTACGATAAAGATATTAAAAGTATTGATAATGATTATGATAAAATACGTCTTTTTTTACTTAAATTTGATGTAGAAATAAAATAATATAAAAAATAGATAATATGAGTACAACAAGTATTGGATTAAATAAACAAGAAACAGACAACTTAGCTGTAAGTTTAAACGAATTATTAGCGAATTTTCAAATATACTACCAAAACTTAAGAGGATTGCATTGGAACATTAAGGGGAAATCTTTTTTTGTATTACATGTAAAATTTGAGGAACTTTATACAGATTCTCAAGAAAAAATAGATTTGATTGCTGAAAGAATTTTAACTTTAGGAGGAACTCCGCTACATACTTTTAGTGATTATGTAAGTTTAGCTAAAGTTCCTGTTGGAAAAGATGTAACTAATGATGAAGAGTCTGTAAAATTAGTAGTTAATTCTTTAACAGAATTATTGAAAATTGAAAGAAGTATTTTAGGTGAATCTGATGAAGCAGATGATGAGGGAACAAATTCTATGATGAGTGATTTTATTGCTGAACAAGAAAAAACTATTTGGATGTTAAATGCATGGTTGAATTAATGTTTTAACCTATGTTGTTTTAAAATAGAAACAAAATAGACAAAAAAAGGTAGTAATTTAAATTACTACCTTTTTTTGTTGAGGTTATTATTTGAAGGGTAGAATAGCAGTAATTAGCTTATAACTTCTTGTGTTATTTCATATAAATTTTTACAGTTTATAACGCAGTGTTATTTTCAAAGATTTCTATCAACTTTTTATCCATTTTGTCATCATCATCTTTACCGCCATTGTAACGTCCAATAATAATTCCGTCGGGTCCAACTAAAATTTTTGTTGGTAATGAAGATATATTATAATCTCTACTAACGCCATCATCTAATACTTTATACATGCCATTTGATCGATCAACTTTTATACCTCGAAGTACATGTCTCCAAACTCCAATTTCGTCATCTTTTACAGCTTTTCTCCAAGCATTTGGATTTCTATCATCATCAGAAACTCCCAGAATTTCTAAACCTTTTGATTTATATTTTGCATAAATGTCTAATAGATGAGGATTTCCTTTTCTACAAGGTACACACCAAGAAGCCCAAAAGTCAATTAATAAATACTAACCTTTAAAGTCGGCTAAAGCAATTGGTTTGCCATTAATATCAATTGTATTAAAGTCTCCAGCCATAACACCTGGAATACCTTTATTCATATCAGTAATCTTTTTGTCTATCCGTTCTGCAATAGGATCGTTTTTATATTCCTCTGGAAATTTATTAAAAATTGCTCTTGCATCTTTTTGCTCAAAATCATCAATAATAAATATTATATTTTGAAAACTTGTATAAGAGCTAGGGTTATCTATTACAAATTGTTTTACAACAGCATCTCTTTCTAAAAAATAGGGTTCTAATTTAGTTCTTAATTCATCGTCTTTCCATTTATATTTTTTTTTATCTTCATCGGTAATAGCAGAACTCATCATTTTTCTATTGGCATTAAAAGCATCTAATTCAGACTTAAATTTTTCATCTACTACAGCTTTTAAATCACTCAGTTTATCAGCCTCTACTTGTGCTTTAGATCCTAATAGTTTTGCTGAAGTAATATTGTTTACATCTAATTTTAATTCCATCCTTTCAGGTTCTACAAACAATCTAGCCATAGACTCCATAGAATAATCATTTTTATCTTTAGAAATTAAAATAACTTGTACAGGTCCATCTATAGTCCCTTCGTAATTAAATGTTCCGTTGGTAACAAAAATAGTATCAACTAAATGAGTATTATTTTTTGAGCTTGTTAAAAATAGTGTCCCATTTTCCATATTAGATACAACCCCTTTTATACTATAGGTACCATCTTTTAGTGGTTCTTTTTTAGTTTCACAGCTAACAACGATTAGAACTGCAATTAAAAATTTAATTATTTTCATGATTTCTAATTTTTAAAATTTACCATATTTCTTAGAGCTTTGTATCAAAATTTACTTTGTAAAATATGTATTGATGGTAGTTTTATTCCATTTGAATAGTCTTTTATACAATCACCTTTGTTTAATTTATTTTAAAAAAACGATATTTTTTATAAATGTATTTACTTAAAAGCAAATTCTCTACATAAATATTATATTTTAAATTTAAAGGTGATTGTTATAAAAGATACAAGCTAATTAATGTTACGATTTTGTATTATTAATAAGATGGATTTTGTTTTACAACTCCTTGTCCTGCAATAATAGACGTTTCAGGAATTGGTATAATAAATTTATCTTGATTTGTTGCAGTTGCATTAACCATGGAAGCTTTAAAACTTTCACCGCTAGGTGTTGGAGTTGCTAATATTTCATAACGTACCATATCATAAAAATCTTCTCCCATTTCAGTGGCTAATTCCATTAATTTTTCAATACGTACTGCTTCTAAAAATTCAGGATAACTGATGCTTATCGGGTATGTTTCAAATCCATCTGCGCCTGTTGTTGTAGCTCCAGCTCTTAGTCTAATTGCATTTAGAGCATTTAAAGCTTCTGTTGTAACTACAGTATTTCTGCGAGCTTCGGCTTCTGCATAAATTAAATAAATTTCAGCCATACGTAAATGATAATGAGTTTCATATAAGTTTATTCCTTGGCGTTGCTTATATTTAAAGTTTCCATTAAAACTAGAACTAAAAGGTGTTCCTAATTGCATATATGGAATTCTTGTGGCATCATGCTTAATAACCTGACCATTAATAGTCATTGTACCATTTTCTCCTAGTTCATAAAAAGCATCTGAAGTATTGGCGAAAATTCCATCCCAAAAATTCCCACTTCCAATACCTTCATCCAAATCGGAATAGGTGTTAAATAATGATTCAACAGTGTTTAAATAGTCATTAGCACCTTCATGTTGAAATAACTCACCGAAAGTAGTCATCAATCCAAAATTAGAACCAGAATTATTTATCACATCCTCTGCTACTAGAGCTGCTTGAGAATAATCACCTTTATAGAGTAATACTTTAGCTTTTAAACCTTTTGCATATACACTACTTGCGTAGTATTTGTTTGTTACATTTGGTGCTTCTACAATTGCATCTTCTAAATCATCTAAAATAGCAGTATAAGTTTCAGCAACCGTATTTCTTGGTTTTGGATTAGCATCTTTTGCTGGAACTAAATTTAAGACTACTCCGTATTCAGAAGATAAATCATAAAATTGACCGTACAAACGCAATAAATAAAAATGGCCTGTAGCTCTCATTGCCTTAGCCTCTCCAATTATTTCCAGTTGTCTATCTGGGTTTACAAAGTCACTTGATACTAATTTTTCAGTTCCTTCAATTACCCAATTTGCTCTATTTATTAATGTATATAAATTTGTGTAAATTGCTCTAGTTTTTGTACCAGTAGGATCTGGATTGTTGGATTGAAATCCTTTATCTTCAACTCCATAGGAAAAAAGCCCTCCAGTATCTATACCACTAAGTGTGCTTGGAACAATTGTATAATGTGGAAACCCACCTAACGATGTTTGACGCAGAGTGGCATACATTCCAGTAAGAGCTAATTCTGCCGAAGTTTGGTTAGAAATTGCGGTTTCTCCTGGTAATGAGTATAATGGTTCATATTCATCAAGGTCTTCAGTTAATTGACAAGATGTCAATAACAATAAAAGAATGCAAAAAAGACTTTTATATAGATATATTATATTTTTCATGTTTTCTAATTTTATTATTGATTAAAAGCTAATAGTTAGGCCTAAAGTAAATGTTTGAGCTAGCGGGTAAGCAAAGCCTTCATCTTGAATAAGGTTTGTTGTTTCACCTCCTCGAGGGTTACTTACTGATTCTGGATCTAATCCAGCGTAATCTGTAATCGTTAATAAATTGTTTCCAGAGAAATTTAAACGGGCTCTTTCTATTCCCATTTCAGTTAACCACTGATTTTCAAAATTATATCCTACAGATGCTGAACGCAATCGGACATAAGATGCATCACTAATGAATGTTGAACTAAGAGTTTCAGCAGGCGCGCCAAGTCTCCCATATGTTGCGTTAGTATTTTCTGGTGTCCAAGTATCATATACAATGGTAGTTGTATTTAAATAAGGGTCTGAATTACTTAGCTGTGGAAGTAATGAGTTTGATACTTGACGTGAATGTCCTTGTGCAAATTGAACATTAATACTAGCATCAAAATTTTTATAACTAAATGAATTGTTCCATCCTCCAAAATAATCAGGATTTATATCTCCAAGAACAGTTCTATCTAAGGTTGTTATTTCACCATCTCCATTAATATCTTTATAAATATAATCTCCTGGTTGTGTAAGTCCAGAGTAGTAACTTCCATCGGAAGCACCAGCGTTTAATGCTGTAATTTGTGCTTGATCTTGTGCTATACCTTCTTGAACATAACCAGAAATTACACCAATTGGTTGCCCTTCTAAAATATTTGGAGAACTTCCACTTGAAGCTATTGAACCATCATATAAATTATCTACAACTCCTTTGATGAAGGAAATATTAAATGAAGAATTCCAATTAAAATTCGTATTGCGTATAATATCGCCTCCTATGGTTATTTCCCAACCTTTATTGCTAACATCGGCAACATTTGCATTATAAGCAGCAAAACCTGTTTCAGATGGTAATGGCGTGTATAAAATAATTCCTGTGGTATTTTTTTCAAAATAGACGATTTCTCCATTCAATCGATTATTAAATGCTCCAAATTCTATACCTAGGTCAAGTTGATCTGTTGACTCCCATCTAATGTTAGGGTTTGGTAAGCCTGTAATTGCAATTCCATTAACATTAGCATAAAGAGAGTAATTATTTGCTAATGATGACATATAAGCTAAATACGAAAATGAAGCTAAATTGTCATTTCCTGTACGTCCTAAAGAAGCTCTTAATTTTAATTGATTGATAGCATCAATATTAAAAAAATCTTCATTATGCATGTTCCATGCTAATGCACCTGAAGGAAAAGTTCCATATTGGTTATTTGTTCCAAATTTAGTAGAACCATCTCTTCTAATAGTTAATGTAGCCAAGTAACGATCTTCAAAATTATAGTTTACACGACCAAATAATGAATTAAGTCCACCTTCTATAGATTCACTTTCATAACTTGAAATACGATTAGCAGAACGTGGATCTACCAAAATAAAGTCATCTGGGAAACCCGAATAAGTTTGTGCTTCAATATCTGTTCTGTTGTGATCCCATGACATTCCAATTATGGCGTCTATTTTATGTTCACCAAAAGACTTAGAATAATTTAAGGTATTACTAAAAACTGTTGCAAAAGCATCTGTACGTTGTTGCTCAAGTGTTGCTTCAGCAACTGGTGAACTATAGAGGTTAAAAATAGCATTATCAGAAAAGGAAGGGTCGAAATTAGAAGCTTTATCATTACTCACTGAAATATTAATTTGTGACCTAAATTTTAAACCATCTATAATCTTTACTTCTCCATAAACTGAACCAAATAGGTATTGCCCTATAATTTTATTTGTTGCTAAACCAGAACCGCCTACTGGGTTTCTAGAAATTACATCAGGTCCAAACACACCTCCTAATGCAGGTGTACCAGTGTACTGTCCATTATCGTCATAAACTCCTAAATCTGGTCGAAAGAATCCCGACGTTAAATCAGTTACACCAGAAGTTTTATTTACCGAATAATTATAATTAAATGATACTCCTGTTTTAATACGTTCCGTAACATCTGCATCTATATTAGCACTTAAGCTATACCTGTCTAATTGACTACCAATCATAATACCTTCTTGATCCGTAACGCCTGCAGAAACTAAATAATTTATATTTTCAGTTCCACCATTTAATCCAAATTTATAATCATTCCATAATGCATTATTATTGGTAATTTCATCTTGCCAATCTGTGTTTGCATTACCAAAAAATTGATTTGGTGTATTTACAATTATATTATCTGTTGTACTTCCAGAGCCTTCAGCAATTCTAGCTTGGGCACCTTCAGTTACAAATGTTTTATATTGATCAACGTTTAATACATCCCACTTTTTTACAGGGTTAGATATTGTTGAATTTAATGAAAATGTAAATTGTGGTTTTTGATTTCTTGTACCTCTTTTGGTTGTAATAAGAACTACACCATTGGCTGCTCTAGACCCGTAAATACCAGCTGCGGAAGCATCTTTTAAAACATCTACACGTTCAATGTCATTTGGATTAATAGCTAATAAAGGGTTTTCTCTGTTTCCAAAAAGTCCGATACCATTTTCTTCAAAAATTGGATTTACTATAATAGGAACACCATCTACTACATATAAAGGTTGATTATCTCCACGTAAAGCACTTAAACCTCTAATATGAACAATTGCACCTGCGCCTGGGGCACCACTTACTGCATTTATATACACTCCTGGAATTTTACCTACTAAAGCTTGGTCTATGGTTTGAGTTTTTATTTGAGATATTTCAACTGCTTTTACGGTTCCAACTGATCCAGTTAGATCCTTCTTTTTTGTACGTCCATATCCAACTAAAACAACTTCTTCTAAACTACTAACTTCCTCTTGTAAAATTATGTTTATTTCGGTTTGTTCACCAACTATAATTTCTTGAGTTTGAAAGCCTATATAAGAAAAGACCAATACACTTGCAGCATCAGGTACAGTAATTTGGTATGTACCTTCAAAATCAGTAGGTAGCCCTTTGTTTGTACCTTTAATTGAGACCGTAACCCCAGGTAAGAGTAGTCCATCTTTATCTTTGACAACTCCAAAAACTTCTATTTTTTGACTTTGATTTTTTTCTTTTATAGTAATCCTATTATCGGTACCTAATATTGCATTATACTTTCCTTTAGGTAGCGTAATTTGAAGTAATCTTCCAACACTTATAATACCTTTTTGAAGTTTAACTTTAGGAATATTTTTAAATAAGTTTTCTGGGTAAATAAAATTGTATTCTGTTTGATTTGCAATAATTTCAAATACCTCATCAACAGTAAGTGTTTTGTCGTGATCTAGAGTAACTTTCTTTTGCGCAAGTCCATTTTCAGTAGTTAAACTGAAAACTGTTGTGCAAAGTAAGAAAATAAATATTCTCATAATCATCATTAGTACCCTTTTTCCAAAAAGAAAATGGGGTTTAATTAATTTAATTTCCATAAATTTGTTTTTGTATTAGTTAGACGTTAGTTTAATTGATACTCATAGAGGGATGAAGTTTCAGTCACGTCGAAATGTTTGAACTTCATTCTCTTTTTTTTTGTTTCTTTTTATAATGTTTTAATTCTCTTTATTTCATATTTTTTGGGTTATTATTTTAGTTATTTAAAAATGTTATCCGACATCTTTATCTGCATTCCGCCCTATTTAAGGGTAATAGTTTTATTATTTATTTCGAAATTATTAATTGCTCCAAAGTTTTTAATATCGTTTAGCATATCTACAATGTTTTGGTTTTTGTTTAAAGCACCTGTAAACCTAGCATCTTCTAAACTTTTTTCTTCAAAAATTACTTCTATATTGTACCAGCGAGACAATGTAATCATTATTTCTTTTAATGATTTTCCTTTAAAAATGTATAACCCATCTTTCCAAGAAGTTTCTTGTCTAATATTAACTTTGCTAATTGAAATATGATTAGAAATAATATCTAAATTAGATTGTTCTCCTGGTTCTAGTAATCTATTTTGTTTATCTGTTTTTATACTGACTTTTCCTTCAACTAAAGTTGTATAAATATTTGTTTCGTCTTTATAAGTCTTTATGTTAAATTCTGTACCTAATACTTCTACTTCTTGTCCATTGTTATAGACTTTAAATTTTGAACCATTATGCGCTGTACTTGGTGATACATCGAAATATGCTTCGCCGTAAACAAGTTCTACTTGGCGAGGTTTTCCTTCTGTAAAATTTATTGGATATTTTAATTGAGATTCTGAATTTAACCATACTATAGTACTATCTGGAAGTATTATTTTATATTCTCCTCCTCTAGGAATGGTTAAATAATTATAGCTGATTTGCTTATTTGCAATTGGTTGATAGATAATTTCTTTTCCATTACTTGTTGCATTTTTAATAATAGAAGTTTTACCTTTTTCTAGTGTTATTTCAGAACCATCTTCTAAAGTTAATGTTGCTTTATTTGAGCGTGACTCAATTTTATTGTTTACAATAACTGGAGTTGAATTTATTGACTTAATATTTAAGAATATTGATAATGATATTATAGTTATTACTGATGCCGCAATTGCATATTTCCAATATGTTTTTTTTGTGACACCTTGTTTTTTTACTGGTTGCAATAATGGGGGAGATAGTTGAGAAATTACTTTACTCCAAGCTAACTCTTTGTTTAATGAATCGTAAAAAGTAACTCTTCTAGACCTTTTGTAATAAAGTAAGTACTTAGAAAATAATTGTTTATTTTCTGTACTTTGATTAATCCATTTTTGTAGCTCAACAAATTGTTTTTCATTAATTTCTTTTGCTGTATAAGCTTTAAAAAGAGTTAGAATTTTTGTGTTAATTTTGTTCATTTATGAATCTTCTATACTATACATATACCAAAAGATCAAAAATGGGTGACAAAAATTTGAACTTTTTTTAAATTAATAATAACATTATAATAATATCTAAAGAATTTCTAAGTTGTTTTAAGGCTCTAGAATAATGTGTTTTTACTGTGTTTACTGAGATATTTAACTGTTCAGCTACTTCTTTGTACTTTAAATTATCGAGTACAATTGCTTTAAAAACTTCTTTGCTTTTTTCTGGTAACTGATCAATTTCTTGATATAATTTTTTTCTTTCTTGTTCAATAAGTTCTATATCAGTTTCATCAATAATTAATTTTTCAATTTGGCTTTCAATTTCCTCTAATTGATATTTATTGTTTTTCTTAATTGTTTTAAGGGTATTGTTTTTTACTGCTTTAAATAAGTAAGGACTAATCTCATTTTCTAATCTAAGATATATTTTTTCATTCCAAAATTTTATAAAGAGATCTTGTACAATATCCTCTGCTAAATGAAATGAGTCGCAATATTTTAGGGAATATACACTTAAAGGTATATAGTATTCATCAAATAATTGTTTGTACGCTGTTGGGTTGCCTTTTTTAAGTTTTTGAAGAATTTGAAAGTCATTAGACTTCATATAATTAGTTGTGTAGAAATAAATATTGATTATTAAGAATTCGCTAATATAATTTATTTTTTTAATAAAAATAATAATTATATAAATTTAGAAAGAAGGGGTATAGTTATAAATACTATTAAACTAGGGGAGTTGTTTAAAATAAATTAAAGTATTGAGTTTGAAATACAAGTTTCTGTGAGGGCTTATTTTGGTATAAATTATAATTAAAATTGATGAAACAAAGTATATAAAAAAAAGGTAGTAATTTAAATTACTACCTTTTTTTGTTTTAAAAAATATCCCAAAATTTTCGCTGTTTATTAAGGGCTTCTTCTTGACGTTTATATTCTTCAACAGGCACTACTTTTAGCATAGCAGGATCTTGTTCTATTTCAAATTCTATTCTTTTAACAATTTCATCAACAGTTTCATTTTCGTAATCTATTTCCATTGGAGGTTTAATAACCATAGACTGTAAAATATTACGTTTTTTAATCAATAAACCTTTTTTATCGAAAGAACGTCTAAAACCATCTATTACAATTGGTATTACAACGGGTTTATATGTTTTTATAATATGTCCAGTACCTCTTCTAATTGGTTTAAAAGGTTTAGTGGTTCCTTGTGGAAATGTTATTACCCAACCATCATCTAAAGCTTTTTTAATATTGCTAATATCAGACATTTTTACTTGTCTGTTAACGTCTTTTCCAGCACTTCTCCAAGTTCGTTCAATAGAAATTGAACCAACATAGGCGAAAATTTTAGGTAAAAGACCAGATTTCATGGTTTCTGAAGCAGCAATATAATAGATGTTTAATTTGGGTTGCCAAATATAACCTATGTTTTTTATAGAATTATTTCTTCCTTTTAAAGAAGCATTAAATACATGAAACATAGCGGCAACATCAGCAAAGTAAGTTTGATGATTTGAAACAAATAAAACATTTTTTTCTGGAAGTTCTCTTATAATTTCAGAACCTTCAATTTGAAGATTGTTAAATCTACGGTATCTTCCGTGAGAAACAATTCCAAAAAAGCGAATCAGCCATTTTTTTAAAAATAAAATATGACCGAAAGGATTTCTTTTGAAAATAGGCATTTAGTTGGTTTTGGTTCTTACAAATTTAGTAAAAAAATTAAGATATAATTTTTATTAATTCTTTGATTTCATTTAACATCATTGCAGTTGCTCCCCAAACAATATAATTGTTTAATTTAAAGCAAGGTACGTTAATTTCTTTTGCGTATGAGGTTGATAATATTGTAGAACTTACAGCAGAATCTGAAAGTAAATCGGAGAGTTTAACTTCAATTAAAGCTTCAACTTCATAATTTTTAGTGAATTTTGGTGTATAATCTAAATAACTTAAAAAAGGTGTTACAATAAAATTACTTGGTGGAATGTACACCTCGGTCATTTTTTTAAAAATAGTAATATCTTTTTCAGCAATTCCAACTTCTTCTTTTGCCTCTCTTAATGCTGTATGTTGTAATGAGCTATCTTTAGGGTCTAATTTACCTCCGGGGAAACTAATTTGAGCAGAATGTACACCTTTGTAACTAGCTCTAAGTGTTAATAAAATATGTAATTCGCCTTTTGTATCGGGATAAAAAATAGCTAAAACACCTGCTTTTCTGGGATTGCTAGCTTTAATTTTTTCTTCAGAAAATTCTTTTCTAATGTCTGGAGCTAATTTAAATTGTGCTTTTAAGCCGCCAGTTTCAGCATTTGATAACTGTTTAATATGTTTTTTTAAAATTAAAAAATTCATAGTTATTCTTTTGCGTAAAAAGTTGGTAAAGATAACTTAAATCTAAGAGCTATTAATCTAATGGCTATAATTAAAATAGATGTTGTTACATATATAACAGCACTATTAATTTCAAAATTATGCAATGTTAAATATATTGCAGATCCTAAAACACAAGCTGTAGCATAGATTTCTTTTCTAAATATTATAGGTATTTCATTACATAATATATCTCTAATTACACCGCCAAAAGAACCAGTCATTGTAGCTATTGAAATTATAATTATTGGGTGAAAATTAGCGTTTAAACCAATTTCAGTTCCCATAATTGTAAATATACCAAGTCCAATACTATCAAATAAAAAAAGTGATTTATTAATGTATTTTAAGTTTTTTCTAAATATAGTGGCAAATATAAATGAGCCAAGTATATAAAAAATTACATCTGTATTTTTCATCCAAAATACAGGATGCGCACCTATTAATACATCTCTTAAGGTTCCACCACCAACAGCTGTAGCAAAAGCTATTATAAAAACACCAAAAGGATCCATTTTTTTTCGCATTGCTACCAAAGATCCAGAAATTGCAAAAGCAATAATTCCTAAAATATCTAAAAAATTAAATAGTGTCATTACATTTGTTGTGTGAAATAATTATAATCTTTAAGAACAATATCAATAAAATCAATAGTATTTAATTCAGAATTAATGCCTGTAATTTCAATAATTTTGAGTTTTAATTTTAAAAGCATTTTATGGTTATTATTTTTTTTAGCTTTTAAATATAGTTCTTTAATTGTTTGTACGTCTTTATCAGTTAATATAGTTACTTGAGGAAATGTTGGGACATAATTTTCTGGAATATCAACTGCTAAAGTGTTATTAATAGAAATTGTCTTTTTTTCAGAAATAACAGTTGTTCCGGCAGCAATATCTCCTAATCTTTGCCCTTTTCCATTTAATAAAATAGTTAGTAATGCAATTGAACCAGAAGCAAGAGAAATATCTATTAATCTCAATATCCACCGTATTAAGTAACTACCAAAAGTTGGTTTTGAACCATCAATTTTTGTAACTCTAATTTTTTTAAAATATTTCCCAGGAGTTTGTCCATTATTTAGAGTTTCAAAAAATAAGCTATAAAAAAAAACGGGTAAACTTATCAATGCATATAGCACATATATATTTTCAGTATCTAAATAACCTAATGCATTTGTAAAATAGATAATTAAGGCATAATAGGCTCCAATAATTAGCATATCTATTATAAAAGCCCCAATTCTTGAGCTTAAGGGGGCAACATTTTGTTGGATAGTAATATTTTGTGCTGTTTCTATTTTAAAATTGTCCATTTTTAATGTTTAAACTCTTTGGTTGATACAATTGTATTTTTTACATTCGTAAACTTAAAAATTCAATATAATTTATTGCTCTAAATTGAATCAGCAAAAGTATAAAAAATGCGTGAAGCATCATTTGTAAAAAGAAATAAAAATAAATGGCTCTTATTTGAAGATGTTCTAGATAATAAAGAACAAATTTCTCCAGATAAGTTATCGGATTTATACATTGAAATTACTGATGATTTAAGCTATGCAAAAACTTTTTATGCTCAAAGTAATACTGTTGTTTACTTAAACTCTATAGCTTCAAAAGCACATCAAAAAATTTATAAAACTAAAAAAGAAAATAAAAATAGACTTGTATCTTTTTTTAAAACTGAGTTTCCTCTTGAATTTGTAAATTATCATAAACAATTATTAATTGCTTTTATTACATTTTTGTTCTTTGCTATTGTTGGAGCATATTCCGCGGCTAATGACGGAAGTTTTGTGCGTTTAATTTTAGGTGATAATTACGTAAATATGACTCTAGAAAATATTGCATCTGGAGATCCAATGGCTGTATATAAAAAAATGGGTGAGGGAAACATGTTTATATTAATTACCTTAAACAATATTAAAGTAGCTATGATGGCTTTTGTTTTTGGAATGCTGTTTTCTGTTGGTACATTATATGTTATGATGCAAAATGGAATTATGTTGGGTTCTTTTTTATATTTTTTTTATGATAAAGACCTGCTTTGGGAATCTTCTAGAACCATTTGGATACACGGAACTATAGAAATTTCGGTAATAATTATTGCAGGTTGTGCTGGTTTGGTATTAGGAAATGGTTTGTTGTTTCCAAAAACATACTCTAGATTAGCTTCCTTTAAACAAAGTTTTAAAGCAGGCTTAAAAATTATGGTTAGTACTATACCCTTTTTTATTGTGGCCGGATTTTTAGAAGGTTTTATAACACGTAGAACAGAAATGCCAGATTGGCTAGCCATATTTATAATAGTAACATCTTTTATAATAGTAGTTTACTATTATGTAATTTATCCAATAAAATTAACTAAACAACAAAATATTAATGGAAACAAATAGCTTTATAGAGTTTAAAAAAGAGCGCGATTTAGGTGCAATTATTACAGATACATTTAAATTTATTCGAGAAAATTGGAAAGAATATTTTACTGTAGTTTTAAAAATTGTTGGTCCTGTGTTACTTGTAGGTCTTGGGGTTTTGGTATTTTATATGTTTACAATGTCAGATTTATTTAGTGAACTTGATACTATAGAAGCTAATCCTATTGGTTTTTTATCTCAAATGTTTTCTTGGGTATTTGTGCTAATTTTTGTGTATGTTTTAATGTATACTTTATTATCAATGTCTTCATTATATTTTATAAAATCATATATAGAACACAACGGAGATCCTATCTTTTCTGAAGTAAAAGAAAATGTATTAAAAAATATTTGGAAATTTTTAGGTTTAGGTATTTTAATCACCATAGTAACATTATTGGGTATGGTATTTTGTTATTTACCAGGGTTTTATTTAGGTACCGTTTTGTCTTTAGCAACATCTATTATGGTGTTTGAAGATAAAAATATTGGAGATACATTTTCGCATTCGTTTACACTTATAAAAGGAGAGTGGTGGAATACATTTGGAGTTTTAGTTGTTGTTTGGTTGTTATTAGCGGTGTTGGGTCAAGCATTTTCTATTCCAGCTATGATTTATCAATTTATTAAAATGGGAACAGTTATGGGAGGTGATGATCCTACTGAAATATTTTCAATATTTAAGGATCCTATTTATTTAGCATTAAACATTGGGTCTTATATTTTTCAATTTATATTATACTCAATTCCTTTAATTTCAACGGTTTTTATTTATTTTGATTTAAATGAACAAAAAAACTTAACTGGTACTTTTGAAAAAATTGAAAGCCTAGGAACAGCAAATACAGAAGAATAATACATGCAAAAAGTACTATTTTTTATATTTTTTTTAGTGTTTTCGGTGGGAGCTTACTCTCAAACCGATTCACTTTCGGTAAAAAAAGATAAGAGTAGTATTGTTCAAAAAAAGTTTGAGACCAATACATTAGAAAAGTATAAAGCTGATAAAGATTTTGATTATTCTGAAAATACCGTAGCTAAAGAACCTACATTAATAGAGCGTTTGTTTAATTGGTTAAGTAGGCAATTATTACGCTTTTTTGAATGGATTTTTGGAGTTAAATATGCAAAAGGTATTTTAGGAACTATTCTTAAAGTAATTCCATATATACTTGTAGGTATTTTATTGTTTTTATTAATAAAATTCTTTTTAAAGGTAAATACTAGCTCAATAGTCTCAAGTGCATCAAATAAAGCAATTGTTTCTATAACAAGCGATGAGGAACTGATAAAAAATAAAGATCTTCCAAAATTAATTAAACAAGCAATTGAACTTAAAAATTATAGATTAGCAGTTCGTTATTATTATTTAAATAGTATAAAACAACTAGAACATAATAAGTTAATAAGCTGGGAACAACAAAAAACAAACGAGGATTATATACAAGAAATTTCTAGAGAAACTATAAAAAGTGCTTTTACAAATTTAACTAGATTGTACGATTTTGTTTGGTACGGTAATTTTGAAATTAATGAAAACGAGTTTGAAAAAATTGCTGCAAATTTTGAAGCTATTAATAATCTAATAAATAGTAAATAGTTGGATAAAAAAACAAAAATATACGCTGCATTGTTTGTGCTCTTGATTTTCGGATATATGTATTTGGAGAGTACAAAAAAACAGCCTATAAATTGGTTTCCAACTTATGTTGCTAAACACAAAATTCCTTATGGAACATTTGTTTTAAAAGAAGAACTTAAGTCCATACTACCAACTACAAATATAACAACTGTAGATATTCCTCCATATGTGTATTTACAAGATACTACCAGAGTAGGAACTTATTTATTTGTTGATGAAGCAATTAATTTTGGAGATGCGGAGTTTTTACGTTTAATGGAATTTGTTGCACGAGGTAATGATGTATTTATTTCAACCCACGGAATGAATATTGATACTTTAAATTTTGAAACAGAACGTTTAATTAGTAAAAACCTAGATGAAAAGGTGTTCTTTAAGCAGTTAAATAAAGCTTTTAAAGGAAAGGAATATACGTTTGATAGACCATTTATAAATCAAGTATTTACTAAAATAGATACAGTTAATACTACTGTTTTAGGTATAACGGGTTATGTTAATGAAGATGAAGAACGTACAGAAGAAGGTATAAATTTTGTAAAACATACTTATGGAAAAGGAAATTTTTACTTACATACGTTTCCTGAAGTATTTACAAATTATACTATTTTAAACAAAACCAACCACCAACATACAGCAAATATATTATCGTATTTAAGAACTGATATTCCTATTTTATGGGATGCTTATTATAAAACCGGAAAAAGTAAAATTACTTCACCGTTACAATATTTATTAAGTTCAAAATATTTAAAATGGGCCTATTATATGGCTTTAATTGGTGTTTTGTTTTTTATTGTTTTTGAAGGAAAAAGAAAACAACGCAGTATTCCAATAATAAAACCTTTAAAAAATCAAACAGTAGCTTTTACACAAACAATTTCTAATATGTATTTTGAAAAGCAAGAGCATAAAACTATTGCAGAACATAAAATAAGTTATTTATTAGAATTTATAAGAGTTAAATTAAATATTTCAACAACTATAATAGATACAGAGTTTTATAAAAATGTAGCAATGCGTAGTGGTAACTCTCTAGAAGATGTTGAAAAATTGTTCAAATTTTGTGATGCAATTCATTTAAAAAATCAAATTACAGATATTGAACTTATAAAGTTAAATACCCTAATAGAAAAATTTAAAAAAACAATTCAATATGGAAAATAACGATTTGAATTTTGAGAATAGAATAGATTTAGAAAAGTTAAAAAATGCAGTAATTCAAATTAAAGCTGAATTAAGTAAAATTATTGTTGGTCAGGAAAAATTTATAGATTTATTAATAGTAGCATTATTAGCAGATGGTCATGTGTTAATTGAAGGCGTTCCTGGTGTTGCAAAAACCATAACTGCAAAATTATTAGCAAAAACAATTGATACAGGTTTTAGCAGATTACAATTTACACCAGATTTAATGCCGAGTGATGTTTTAGGAACATCGGTTTTAAATATGAAAAACTCTGAATTTGAATTTAAGAGAGGACCAATTTTTTCGAATTTAGTATTAATAGATGAAATTAATAGGGCACCAGCAAAAACACAAGCAGCCTTATTTGAAGTAATGGAAGAACGTCAGATTTCTATTGATGGGAATACTTATAAAATGAAACCACCTTTTATGGTATTGGCAACTCAAAATCCAATAGAACAGGAGGGAACGTATGCATTGCCTGAAGCTCAATTAGATCGATTTTTATTTAAAATAGATGTAGGATATCCAAATTTAGATGAAGAAATTTTAATAATAAAATCTCATCAAGATAGAAAAGGAGCATTGCCTCAAACTTTAATATCTTCATTACTTTCTGAAGCTGATTTATTAGAATATAAAAATAAGATTTTTGATATTTTAGTAGAAGAAAAAATAATGAAATACATTGCAGAGCTTATTACAAAAACACGAAATCACCCGCATTTGTATTTAGGAGGTTCTCCTAGAGCAAGCATTGCTGTATTAAATGCATCTAAAGCATATGCAGCTATAAATGGACGTGATTTTGTAATTCCAGAGGATATTAAAAAGGTTATTTATCCAATTTTACGTCATCGAATTATTTTAACTCCTGAGCGTGAAATGGAAGGAATGACTACCGATAAAGTAATAGAAATGATTATTCAATCTGTTGAGGTTCCTAGGTAGTTATAAACTAAGAAGTTGGAACTAATCTATACGTATTAACAATAGATTATTCCGTTATTTTACACTATATAAAGACGAATAAAATAATATTTAGAAAGTTTAAAATTCAAAATAAAACAATTGAAAATCATTAGAAGCATATACATACATCAACGTTTTTTTGTTTATATCAGCATAATTTCAGCGTTATTTTTGATTTCTTTTTGGTTTCCAATAGTATATAGTTTTACTTGGATTTTGGTAACTATTATTTCCGTATTATTATTTACGGATATTTACCTATTATTTAATTCAAAAAAAGGAATTGAGGCTCGTAGAATATTAACGGATAAATTCTCAAATTCAGACGAAAACCCTGTTTCAATTACAATTAAAAATAACTACATATTTGCTATTCAGGCTAAAATAATAGACGAACTTCCAAAACAATTTCAAAAAAGAGATTTTAAGCATATTGCAAATCTAAATCCTCAAGAAAATTATAATTTTGAATATGAAGTTATTCCTGTTGAAAGAGGTGAATATCATTTTGGAAATTTAAATGTTTTTATTTCTTCACCTTTAAAAATTATTGCAAAACGTTATAGATTTCAAGAAAATGAAATGGTTGCTGTTTACCCGTCTTATATTCAAATGAAAAAATATGAGTTCTTAGCAATCAGTAATCGTTTAACAGAATTTGGATTAAAAAAGATTAGAAAAATTGGACATACTTTAGAGTTTGAACAAATTAAAAATTACATAGCTGGTGACGATGTTAGAACTATAAATTGGAAAGCAACTGCAAAGCGCTCACAATTAATGGTAAATCAATATCAAGATGAAAAATCACAACCTATCTATTCTATTATAGATTTGGGTAGAGTTATGAAAATGCCTTTTGAAGAATTAAAATTATTGGATTATGCTATAAATTCAACTTTAGCTTTTTCAAATATAGCACTTAAAAAAAATGATAAAGCTGGGTTAATTACTTTTGCTAAAAAAGTAGATGCAATTGTTGCTGCAAGTAATAAAAAAACACATTTAAATACTATAAATGAAGCTTTATATAATATAACAACAAAATATACAGATGCAGATTTTGGGTATTTGTACGCAGTTGTTAAACGAAAAATTACGCAACGTAGTTTATTAATTTTATATACCAATTTTGAGCATATTTCATCTTTAAAACGTCAATTGCCATTTTTAAAAGCAATTTCTAAGCATCATTTATTAGTTGTTGTATTTTTTGAAAACACAGAATTAGATGCTTTAATTCAAGAAGATGCAGAAGATCTACAAACTATATATCATAAAACAATAGCTGAAAAATTTGCTTATGAAAAAAAGTTAATAGTTAAAGAATTAGAGCGTAATGGTATTTATGGTATTCTTACAAAACCTAAAAACTTAACAGTAAATGTTATTAATAAATATTTAGAATTTAAAGCTAAAGGATTTATTTAATATGGAAGTTTGCAGCCATTGCAGCTCCAATAATTCCTGCTTCATTTTCTGCTTCAGCAGCCACAATAGGAGTGTCAATATTTATATGATTTACAAACTTTCCTAGTTTTTTACTAGCCCCACCACCTACAATAAACAAATCTGGAGATAGTATTAAGTCAATATGTTTAAAATATTTATTTAAACGTTTTCCCCATTCTTTTCTATTTAAATTTTCACTTTTTCTAACAGAATCTGCTGCGTATTTCTCAAAAACTTCACCATTTTTATAAAGTACATGTCCTAATTCAGTATTAGGTAATAACTTTCCATCTAAAAAAACTCCAGAACCTATTCCAGTTCCTAAGGTTATCATAATAACAGTTCCTTTTTTATCTTTTCCGGCTCCAAAACTAATTTCAGCAAGCCCAGCAGCATCTGCATCGTTTACAATGGAATATTCATTGCCAGTTTTTTCAGAAAATAGAGCATCAACCTGTGTGCCTTTCCAATCTTCATGAAGATTTCCTCCAGTTAAGCATTTTCCATGCTGTAGAGGTGTTGGAAATCCGCATCCAACAGGTCCTTCCCATTCGAAATGATTTATCATTTTTTGAATTGTTTTAGCAACCTTTTCTGGAGTAGCGGGTTTGGGAGTTGCAATTCTATGTCTTTCGGTTGTTAAACTTCCTGTTTTTACATCAACTAAAGCTCCTTTTATTCCTGAGCCCCCAATATCAATTCCTAAAATATTCATTTTCTAATTTTTGAACAATTTATTAAAAAAAATTACATTGTAAAATTCTTTTTTCTTTTTAATTTAAAAATGAATAATTAATTAGAGGTTAAATTGTTAATATTATGTGTTTTAAAATAGTTTTTAAAATTTGTTGTAAAAGTGTTAAATAGAATGTTTCTAAAGTAAAAACACCTTAATTTTGTACTTATAAAAGTATAAATAATGAATAACATACCTCAAAATACCCATTTAAAAGCATCTGAAAAATTTATAGGAAAAGTAATTTCTATTGAAGAAACAAAAGCAGTAGTACAATTAAAGATTACCGAAGAAATGGTAGTGGATAGTTTTGGACTTTCTCACGGGAGTTTTACTTTTGGTTTAGCCGATTATGCTGCAATGGTTTTAATTAATAAGCCAAATGTAGTTTTAGGGAAAGCTGAAGTAAAATTTATAAAGCCAACAGTTTTAGGAAATCTTTTAGAAGCTACAGCTGTGTATAAAGAACAACTAAATGAAGTGAAATCTGTAGTTGAAGTTTCAGTTTTAAATGAAGATAATGTAAAGGTGTTTGAAGGTGAATTTGTTTGTTTTTCTTTAGAAAAACATGTGTTGAAAAAATAAGAACCTTCAATTGAAGTAGAAAACGTGTATAAATAGCGATAGTTATTTTATATAATTTATCCTTTTATACACTACTATTTAATTTCCGTATTGTTAGATTTAAAATGAACATCCATTTGTGGAAATGGTATTTTAATGTTGTTTTCGGCAAATTTTCTATTTATAATTTTTCGTATGCTACTCTTAGTTCTATCAATTCTAAAAACATTCTTACTAAAGAATAACAATTGAAGGTCTAAAGATGAGTAACCAAAATTAATTAAACGTGCTTCTATAAGTTCTCTATTAAAAACTTTTGGATGCTCAAAAGCGCTTTCTTCTAAAATTTTTAGAGCTAAGTCAACATCACTTCCGTAAGCTATACGTACATCAATTTTAAATCTTGTTTTTTGCGATTGGTGACTCCAATTAATTACTTTACTTGTGGTTATTAGAGAATTTGGAATTATAATTGAAATATCATCTCTATTTAATGCTTTAGATGTTCTTAAGCCAATACTTTCAATTTTTACAACTTCATCATCAACTTCTAAAACATCGTTTATTTTAATAGATCTTTCTGTAAGTAATATAAAGCCAGAAACTATATCGTTAAATGTTTGCTGTAATCCTAAGCCAACACCAACCAATAGAGCAGCGGAACTAGCTAATAATAAAGTAACTTTTATACCGAAATTTTCAAGTATAAAACTAATAGCTGCTACATATAAAACATATTTTATAATTTGATAAATAGCGTACGATGTTCCAGTATCTAGTGTTGTTATTTTATGCTTACGGATAAGTGTTTTTTTTACTATCCATAAAAGGATTTTAATAACAAAAATAGTGAGTACAATAACTGCCAATTTCGATATTTTTACAGTAGTGTCTCCAATACTGAAAATTTCAAAATTTAATATGCTATTTAATGTATCCATTTTTTTAATATTAAAAATAAATGTTTAAAAAAGTTGATAAAATTAGAGTCTTTCTTCAATCCATTGTTTAAAATCGAAAAAGTTTTTAGGAGCAACTCCATGTCCTACTTGATACTCTTGAAAACTGTTTTTAATGTTTAAATGATTTAAAAAATCAGGTGCTTTATTTGCCCATTCTAAAGGGATTACTTGGTCAACACTTCCGTGTGAAATAAAGAAATCTAACTTGTTATAATCTTTAGTTTCAATATTTTCAGGTAATAATTCTGGGATAATATAACCACTTAAAGCAATAATTTTCTGAACTTTTTCAGGATAATTTAAAGCAATTGAATAGCTTAAAATAGTACCTTGGCTGAAGCCTAATAAAAAAGTTTTTTCAGTAGGGATTTTATATTTATCTTGAATTTCATCAATAAAGGTAGCAATTAATTCTCTAGCCTCAAGCGCCTCAGGAATATCAGAAAATTTCCCAGCATCTGCAGTAAAATTAATGGTGTACCAAGCATAACTTCCAAAACCTAAATTTTGTGGCGCACGTGCGCTAACAATTATTAAATCTTCTGGTAATTCAGTAGCAAACGAAAACAAATCTTCCTCATTACTTCCGTACCCATGTAGCAGGATTAAAAGTGAGGTTTTTTCTGTTATTGTATTCGGTTCTCTTGAAATGTATTGTAAGGTTAATTTTTCCATATGTTAAAATAAAAGTCGCGCTTTATGGCGCGACTTTATAAATATGTAGTTTAATAAATATTAGATTCCTTTAAACCAGTCTTGAAATAAGTCACCAAGTAAAGGTATTTTTTTCTCTTCACCTTGTATTGCTCCAATAAATCCAATAATCCAAAGAACAAATAACGCAATACCTACTGCACCTGAAGCCCATACTCCAAGAAAAGGGCTAATAACAAATCCATTTATAAGAGATAAAATACTTAAGCCAATCATTTGTCTAATGTGAAAAGATGCAAATGTATTTTTTTTGCTATTATTCATAATAAAAGCAATTAAAGTACCTATCCAAGTAATATAACTGATAATTGCTGTTGTTTTTCCTTCTTTTACTGTTTGATTTTCCATTTTAAATTTTTTTAAATTTTAGTTGTGTAAATATATTAAATTATTTTATTGTTTGAAATTATACCGTAAGCTTTTCCTTTTAATCTTTTACCTAAAAATATGGAGTTTTTAGAAGTTGAATAGATATTATTTATGGAAAATTCATATTCAAAATCGGGATTAAAAAGAGTTAAACAAGCTTCTTCATTTTCATTTATAGGAGAACTTTTTACTCCAAATCTATTTTTGGGATTTGTAGTTAAGCAAGTTATTAAAGTTTCTAAAGGTAGTACTTTGTTTAACGCCCCAAATAAACTTTCTAATCCAATAGTTCCAAATTTAGCAGTACTGTATTCAACTTTTTTATGTTCAATATCAATAGGGTTGTGATCACTTGTAATTATATCAATAACGCCATTATTTACGCCTTTTATTAAGGCTTTTACATCTTTTGATGTTCTTAAAGGAGGTAAAACCTTTGTGTTGGAATCAAAATTAACTAATTCATCATCAGTTAATACTAAATTATGTGCTGCAACACTACACGTAACGTTTAACCCATTTTTTTTGGCTTCTTTAATTAGTTTAACAGATTTTGCTGTTGAAATAGTAGGAATATGTAATTTACCACCAGTATATTCTAATAAAAATAAATCGCGTGCAATTTGTAATTCTTCAGCTAAAGCAGGTATTCCTTTTAGGCCAAGTTTAGTGCTATTAATATGTTCATTTACCAAACCATTTTGTGCAATAGAATTATCTTGTGGAAAACTTAAAACCAACGCATCAAAATTTTGCGCATATTGTAAGGCAATTTTTAACAAATTAGCATTATCAATAGGTTTATTATAATCGCTAAATGCAATTGCTCCAGAATTTTGCATATCAAATAACTCTGCAAGATCTTCACTTTTAGCTTTTTTTGTTAGGCTTCCAATAGGGTATAAGCTTGTAGCACTATTAGTTCCTTGATTTTTTATGAATTCTACAGCAGATTTATTGTCAGCTATTGGATAAGTATTAGGATTTACAGCAACTGCTGTAAAACCGCTTTTAGCAGCTGTTTTTAATCCATTTTCTATAGTTTCTCGTTCTTCAAAACCAGGTTCTCCAAAAGAAACACTAGTGTCAAACCAGCCTTGAGAAACATGTAAGTTTTCGAATGTAATTTCTTTATAATTATTAGGATTATCTAGAAGTTTAGAGATTTTAGAAATTTTTCCATTTTCAATTAAAATATCTTGTTTTTTGTTATGAAACGGACTAGAAGGGTCAATAATTGTTGCAGATTTTATCAGTAAATTCATATTTTGAAATATTTTAATATCAGTATTTCAATAAACAAAAATAGTACAGAAAAAGCTAAAAACCACTTAAAAAGCCAATTGATTTTTTGTTGATTGTTAATTTCGTTAAAAAGAGATGAAACTGAAGTAGAAATTTTTATATTTTCATTGCTGTTTTTTAAGCTATTTAAATCTATATATGTTAAGTCACTTTCTTCTCTATTGTAATTAAAAGCTATTGTTTTTAAAGGTTTATCTTTATTGTAAATAGTATAAATTCCACTTTTTAAAATGTTGTTTTCTAGGGTAATAGTTACTTTATTTTGTAAAACTTGTTGTTGCGGAATAAATTCAGTGGTTCCATCAGAAATTTTAAGAATCCCATCCTTTTTTAATGAAGCTTTTATATGAATGTTAGTATTTGGTGAAATGGTGTAATATAGTTGAGAAAAGTTTGAACTATTTTTAGCAAAATTGTAAAATATAGGAACAACTAAGGGCGATTGTATAAAATTTGAAATAGTTTTATTTAAGGGAGATGCTACCCAATAGAAGTTACTATTTTCTATATTTGATGAACTTATAAATGGTTGATTGTTATCTAGTTTTAATATAGCTGTGCTGTTATTAAAATTATTTTTAAAATGTAAAGCGGTTTTTGGATATTGAAAATTATCAATTTTTTTTTCAAAAACATCAGTAATAATTGGATGATTATAATTAATACTTGTTATTTTATGTTCCTTTGAAGTTAAAGTTTGTATTGTGCCAATATTTAAATTTTGCAACAAATTATTATAGGAAGCAAGTACTGTTTTTTCTGAAGGAATTAACACTAAATTACCACCATTAATAAAATATTCTTTTAAAGTTGAAATTAATGTATTCGGAAACTCTTCTAGTTCGCTTAAAACAATTAATTGTTGATTTTGTATAGCGTTATAATTTAAATTTTGAAGAGAAGTTGTGGTATAATTAAATTCGTTTTCAGTATAAATTTTTGATAAAAATTCGGAGGGTTTACCAATAGTTAGTACATTAATTTTGTCTGGTTTTGAAAGGGTAAAATAGAAGTCGTTATCGAATTCTAAATTAGAGTCAGTAATTGAAATTTTACCATAAAAATCTGTGTCATTTGGAATGGTAAATTCAACATTAGTTTGGTTAGAATTATTAAATTTAGCGGTTGCTTTTCCAATTAATTTTGAATTATTTAACAAAGAAACAGGTATGTTTTCTAGGTTGTTTTCTGTACTTTTAATTACAACATTTAGTTTAATTTCTGTATTGTTTTTACTACTTACAAATAAGCTATCTATAAAAATATTAGATGTGGATTTGGGACTAACTTTTAGAAGTTCTACAGGTGAGTTTATAGTTGTGTTATTTAGATTTTTTAAGTTAGTGTTTTGAAAATCAGAGATTAAAATATTTTTGGTTATGGTATTTGTTTTGTTGTTTTGAAATCGTTTTAGTTTTAAAATAGCACTGTTTAAATTAAGTTTGTTTGGAGTGTATTTTAAATTTATTAGTTCGTTTTTTAAATTTTTTGAATCTAAATTTACCAGATCTTCATCATTAGTTACAATGGTTAATTGTGTGTTTTCAAAATTATTTTGTTCAATTATTTTTTGAATGGTACTTTTTAATAATTCACCATTTTTTCCGTTGGCTTGCATACTAAAAGAATTGTCCAAATAAATATTAGTTAAAAACTTTTTATCTGAAGAAAAATCGGAAAAATAGGGTTGTGCAAATGCTAAAATTATACAAGTAAAAGCCAAGAGTCTTGTTGTTAAAATTAACCACTTTTTAATACGTGCACTTTTACGTGTTTGTTGCTCAATATTTTTTAAAAATTTTACGTTTGTAAAGGGTACTTTAACAAAACGTTGTAGCTGAAATAAATGTACTAATATCGGTATGATAAGTAATATTAGTGCGTATAAAATTTCAGGATTTTTAAATTGCATTGTTTATTTTAGTTGAAAATTGTAAAATCAATATTTATTATTTAATTATCAAAATAATTTTTTAATATTCCTAAGGCATAATAACTAGCAATTGAATTGGCAAATCTAGAAAAATCTATAGTTGCATTGTCATTTGCTTTGTCTGAAATTATTCTAATAATTGAAAAAGGAATTTTATATTCGTAACAAATTTGAGCAACTGCAGCGCCTTCCATTTCAACACAAATAGCAGTTGGTAAAGTTTTATTTAATTTCTTTATTTTTTTTAAGCTTTTAATAAATTTATCGCCACTTGCAATATCTCCAAAAACTACTTTTGGTGCTGTTATGTTAAACGTTGTGGCTTCTTCAGCATTTATATACGTAGTATATGCATCTATAAATTTAGTAGAAGCATTTATTAGTTTTGTAGCATTTTTAGTTTCTAGATATTCTTTCTTTAAGATTGGAATTTCAAATTTTTTATAAAACGGACTCGCATTTAAATCGTGTTGAAATAAGTGTTTCCCAATTACAATATCTCCAATATTTAATTCTTTGTTAATAGCGCCAGCAACACCTGTAAATATTATTTCTTCAAGATCAAAATCGTTAATAAGCTGTGTTGTTGTAGCTGCTGAAGCAACTTTTCCCCAACGCGAAAAAACCAGTACAACATCTTTTCCAAATAAAGTACCGGTATAGTAAGTACGCATTCCTTTTTTGGAAGTTTTTATATTTTTAAGTTCGTTTAACAATGCTTGAATTTCTTCTTGCATTGCACTAATAATTCCAATCATTTAATACGTTTTAGTTAATTATTCTACCATCTTTCATTTCTAATTTTCTATCAGCCATTTCTGCTAATTCCTGATTGTGAGTAACAATTACAAAGGTTTGATTGAATTTTTTACGAAGTTCAAAAAATAATTCATGTAAATTTTTTGCAGAAGTAGAATCTAAATTACCACTTGGTTCATCGGCAAAAATAACATCTGGATCGTTAACTAAGGCTCTAGCCACAGCAACACGTTGTTGTTCACCTCCAGATAATTCACTTGGTTTATGGTGAATTCTGTCTGATAATCCTAAAAATTGAAGTAATTCTTTAGCTTTGTTTTCAGCCTCAGATTTAGATTTATTTGCAATAAATGCTGGAATACAAACATTTTCAAGTGCTGTAAATTCTGGTAATAATTGATGAAATTGAAAAATAAAACCAATATGTTTGTTTCTAAAATTAGAGAGTGATTTATCTTTAAGTTTTAATAAATCTATATTGTTTATTTTAAGTTCAGTATCTGTAGAATTGACTGAAGTTTTGTCTAAAGTTCCTAAAATTTGAAGTAAGGTAGTTTTTCCAGCTCCAGAAGGACCAACTATAGCCACAACTTCTCCTTTTTTTATAGTTAAGTTAACGCCTTTTAAAACTTCTAAATCTCCGTAAAACTTATGTATATTATTTGCTTGTATCATGTTGTAAAATAGTTGCGTGAAAATACATAATTAATTTAGAATTACAACCAAGTTTTAACATTGTTGTAGTCTAAATAGTAAATAAGTTTTAAAGAAAGGTTGTGTTGTTTAGGTTGGTTAAATAAATTAGTAAGGTTTTTATTAAAATTTAAATTTGAATTATCATCTTCATTAAAAATGGCATTTCTATATAATGCAACAAGTTGGCTTCCGGGTGCAAATTGCCACGAATAGCTTAAATCTAAATTCCAAGTATTAAAATTTATATTGTGATTTTTAGAATAAGAATTAGGTGAAAGTGTGCCGTTTTCATTCAGGCTAAAGTATTGAGAGTCGTATTCAATAGGTGACCAATAATGTCTAAAAGTTAGTGATAATCCAGACTTTATATCAAAATTATACCTACCAGAAATAGAGTTTGTAATATTTTTACTGTCTCTATTTCCAAATATAATAGTGCCATCTTCAAGCTTATTTACCCAGCCTTTACTGTTATTTCCAAAACCAATGTTAAAGCCATAAATAACATTAAATTTATCACTAAAACGGTACCTTGGTTCTAGTTCAAATTCAATATAATCTCTGGACTCTCCAATTCTAGTGCTGTAAAAAAGACTGGATTCAATTGCAAATTTTTTACTAAAATCTGAAGAAATCCATCCATTATAATTTATTTCCGGGTCATCTTTATAAAATCTACCTTCAACTCTGGGTTCATAATAATTATAATTAGCACCAATTACGCTGTTGATATTTGCGCCAAACGATAATTGTTTTAATGTTGTTGCACTAAAGCTTATTCCTACTTCATTATCCATATAATCGCCATGTGTTTTTCTGTAGTTTAAATTAGCCCAACTGCTTAAACTGTAGTCTGTAAAAAATTTTGTAGGTTCAAAAATTCTATAAGAAATACTACTATATATTTTTTGATAATTATTGGTGTTTTGAAAACCTAAATCGTTAATATTAAAATTTTCGTCAACTATTCTATAGCCTAATTCATATTGAATTTTACCAGCAAATTTACCAACACTAGTATCAAAATAATAACCATTTGTAGTGTTACCATTTTCTTTAATATTACTAGTTTTAAAACTTCCGTCTATAAAATGTGTATTTTTTTTATTAACTAAGGTGTAAAGCAAGCCGGTGGCATTTGCATCTCTAGCGCTACCATTTCTTAAAACATTGGTATTGATTAATGATACGGATGAATTTTTATTGAATTGTTGATCTAAAATTAAAACATTGTAATTTGCTAAGGGTTCGGTAACAACTTTTCTAATTTCATCAGTTGTTAAATTTTTAATTTTAGCTTCAGTTTTTTCTGTAACAGCATTAAAAACACCTATTCCAAGTCCGCCTTTTGTTCTACCAGAAACTTTTATTGCATTTAGCATATTCACTTTATCAGGATTGTAAATAATTGTTTCGTTTTCAGATAAATTTTTATCAGTAAAGTAATCAACTGGTGTATTTCCAATTCTTCTTGAATAAAATAAATCGCCTTTAGAAAAAAGTTCGGTTCCTTCAGTAAAAAATGGTCTTTGTTCTTGATATTGTTCTTCAAACGGACCTAAATTTAAAACTAAATCATCAAAAGCAGTTTGTCCAAAATCTGGGATTAAAGTAGCGTCTAATGTAAAACTTTCGTTAATACCGTACTTTAGATCTAAACCAATATTACTTTCAAAATTATCTTCTCCATCATATGAATTATAAGCTGTAGATGCATAAGGTGAAAAGTTTAATCTTGTTGAGGGTTTAATATTTTTAATACCACTTAAAGTACCTGAATATTGTTGTATTACTCCTTTGGTTCTATCTATAAAATTCCAAGAATATTGATGTCTGTTCGATCTAAAATGTCTATGAAAATTTAAACCCCAGGTTTGTATTTCTGAATTTGAAAAACGCAGTGCAGCGTATGGAATTTTAACCTCTATAATCCATCCATCTTTTACAATTTTCACCTCACTATCCCAAACAGCACTCCAACTAAAATCTTCATCGTTTGGAGTGGATTTGGCATCGGCTTGATTACCGGTTGCTTGTATGAAAAACTCGGTGTCGTTCTGAAAATCGTTATTTGGGTTAATTATAATGGCAAACCAATCGGCTGAGCCAAAGCTATCTCTGTTAGCATACTCTTTAGGTATTTCATTAGGATTTTCATCGTATAAATAAGCGGCAAAATAAATAGCTTCATCATCATATACAACACGAACTTCGGTTCTGTTATTTTTATTTTCAGGTGAACCTGATGTAGGACGAAACATTACAAAATCTTTTGCAATATTTGTATTTAGCCAAGCCTTGTCGTTTAAAATACCATCAATTTTAGGAGGAGTATTTACGCGTTTTGTTATTAGATTTTTTTTAGTTTCTTGAGCTGAAATTAGTGTAATACTTAAAAATGCTATTACAATTAATATTTTGTTCATAAAATTACACATTTAATAAATTTCAAAATTCTAATAAAAATATTTAATAAAATTTTAAAATATCTTATAAATTACTAATGTTTATAGTTTAAATAATTAATGTTTTCTATGTAATAAAGACTGTTTGATAATTAATTTGTTACAATCTTTTTTTATGGAAACTAAAAATTAAGTTTTGATTTATTACATTTGTTAATATAACAAAAAAAATAAACACTATTTCTAATGAATTTACACGAATATCAAGGAAAAGAATTACTAAATAGTTTTGGGGTTAGAATTCAAAGAGGAATTGTTGCCGATAATCATAAAAATGCAGTAGAAGCTGCAAAACAATTAGCAACTGATACCGGTACTGGATGGTGGGTAGTAAAAGCTCAAATTCATGCAGGTGGACGTGGTAAAGGTGGTGGAGTAAAACTAGCTAAAAGTTTAGAAGACGTAGAACGTATTTCTGAAGAGATAATAGGAATGATGCTGAAAACTCCTCAAACTTCTGCTGAAGGGAAAAAAGTACATCAAGTTTTAATTGCTGAAGATGTGTATTATCCTGGTGATAATGAGCCAGAAGAATATTATATGTCTGTGCTTTTAAACAGAGCAACAGGTAGAAATATGATAATGTATTCTACTGAAGGAGGAATGGATATTGAGACCGTTGCCGAAAAAACACCACATTTAATTTTTACGGAAGATATAGATCCTTTATTAGGTTTATTGCCTTTTCAGGCACGTAAAATAGCATTTAATCTAGGTTTATCAGGTGGTGCTTTAAAAGAAATGATGAAATTTGTTACTTCATTATACACTGCTTTTGTAAAATCAGATTCTTCATTATTTGAAATTAATCCTGTATTAAAAACATCAGATGATAAAATTTTAGCAGTAGATTCTAAAGTTACTTTAGATGATAATGCATTATTCCGTCATAAAGATTTAGCAGCGTTAAGAGATTTACGCGAAGAAAACGAAATTGAAGTTGAAGCAAATGCTGCTGGTTTAAATTATGTTGATTTAGACGGAAATGTAGGTTGTATGGTAAATGGTGCTGGTTTAGCAATGAGTACTATGGATTTAATTAAACAATCTGGTGGTGAGCCTGCTAACTTTTTAGATGTTGGTGGAACTGCAGATGCAAAACGTGTTGAAACAGCTTTTAGAATTATTTTAAAAGATCCAAATGTAAAAGCAATTTTAGTAAATATTTTTGGAGGTATTGTTCGCTGTGATAGAGTAGCACAAGGAGTTATTGATGCTTATAAAAATATGGGAGATGCAATTAAAGTTCCAATTATTGTTAGGTTACAAGGAACCAATGCTATTGAAGCTAAACAATTAATTGACGATAGTGGTTTAGATGTAATTTCGGCTACCGAGTTTCAAGAAGCTGCAGATAAAGTACAACAAGTATTAGCTTAAGAATAAAATTAAGTATTAGCATAAAAAAACCGACATAATTGTCGGTTTTTTTGTGTTTATGTAACTTTTACTAAGTGAAGCAACATTATAAGTTTTAGTTGAAAGTAAGAAGTTAAAGATTATTTCTATTCTTTTAAAATGTGTTAGAAAATTAATTTAAAAACAATGTAAACTCTGAAATAACGCCTTTATGATCTGTAGGCCAAATAGCTAAAGGTTCTAAAAAAACGTCTTTAGTTTTTTCTAAAACACGTTTGTTTTTTGAAATATCACCTTTTGGACCAAAAACTTTAGAAGTATTTAATTGAATTCTAGCATCTGGATAGTAGTAAATAAAATCAATTCTATCTCTGTCATCAGCATCTGGACTCCAGGCTAATTTTTCAATATTAATAGCTTCGTTATTTGCTGGATATGTAAAGCCAGGATGTGTAACAGGGTTTGGGTACACTTTTCTATACGTATCTACAAATCCATTTTTTTCAATTTCTATAGATACATTCCAAGGCATTACAACTCCGTTATGGTCGTATAAATCTTTAGTTGCTGTGGTCCAATCTAAATGAGAAGGTTCGTTGTTATCTCCGCCATAAATTACTATTCTACCTTTTTTAATTTCATTTTTAGCGTCTTTTATAAAGTTATTAATGGCATCATCTCTTTGAGATTGTAAGTTTACTTTTTCAATTTCTTTAATATTAGTAATTGGTTCCTCTAGTTTTTTCCAAGTAGAGCCATGGTAGCCGCGTGGTAAGTATAAGGCACAATTTAAATAGTCTAAATGTCCGCTATAAAATGCTATTTCTGTTCCATTAACATTTATTATTGCTTTTGTAATTGAACCGTGGTCGTTTTTTAATGGAAATATTTGAGTTTGTTCTAAAATTGGGTATTTAGAAAGTATACCAGAATCTTCGCTTTTTTCTGAATAAAAGGTATATCCTTTTTCTTTTAAGGAAGCAACAATGCGTTCATTTAAATTGGTGTTGTTGTAGTTTCTAACTTCACTTAAGGCAATTAAATCGGCATTAGAGTTTATAATTTCATCAATAACTGCATTGTAACCATTTTTTATTACGGTTCCTTCTTGCCAAATATTAAATTGTAGTATTGTAAGTGTTTGTGATTTTTTTGAACTGCAACCAACTAGTGTTAAACAATAAATTAAAGTGAAAATTAGTTTAATTGTTTTCATTAGAAAATTAATTAGTTAGCATAAAAAAATGCCTAAAAAGTGAAATTTTTACTTTTTGAATAAAATTCAATAAGTTTATGATTTCAAAACTCTTTAGACAGTTTTTTTAATTTTTAAAATTTATAATTTTAAATATCTTCAAAGTTTAAGTCAGTAAAGCTTTCTGTATTTGAAGTTTTTTCGTTTAATTCTGACGGTCTTTTAAAATCTTTTTGGTGGCGTTCAGAAATTACTTCTTCACCTTTTTCATTTAAAATGTAATCAGTAGCGGCTTTTAACATTTCGTTAAACTCAGCAAAATCTTCTTTGTATAAATAAATTTTGTGTTTTTTGTAATGGAAAGATCCATCGTCATGTGTAAATTTTTTACTCTCTGTAACAGTTAGGTAATAATCTTCAGCTTTTGTAGCTCTTACGTCAAAAAAGTAAGTTCTTCTTCCTGCTCTAAGAACCTGAGAGAATATTTCTTCTTGTTCTAAATGTTCTTTGTCACTCATAATTAACTTTCTATTTTATTAATCTTTTTTTAGATTTCTACACAAATCTAAAAAATAAATTTACTTAAAACGTAATTTTTATAATTCTTTTTCTAAAAGTTGTTGTTCGTATAAATCTTTATAATAACCGTTTTTACTAATAAGTTGATTGTGTGTTCCTTGCTGTGTAATTGAGCCGTTTTCAACCACTATAATTTTGTCGGCATTTTTAAGTGATGAAATTCTATGACTAGCTATTAAAGTGGTTTTATTTTTACTGACTTTGTGTAGGTTATTAAGTATGGTTTCTTCGGTTTCGGTATCTACAGCAGATAGGCAATCGTCTAAAATTAAAATTTTTGGATCTTTAATTAAAGCTCTAGCAATTGAAACACGTTGTTTTTGTCCACCAGATAAAGTAACACCTCTTTCGCCAACGTAAGTATTATAACCTTCATTAAAATCTACTATATTGTGGTGTATGTAAGCATCTTTTGCAGTTTGTTCAATTTTAGCATCTGAAGCGGTATTATTTCCAAATTTTATGTTATTTTTTATAGTGTCTGAAAACAAGAAAGCTTCTTGAGGTACAAAACCAATATTTTGTCTTAAATCATTTAAATTTAAGGTTTTAATATTTTTATCATCAATTAAAATTTCACCGGAATCGGTATCGTATAATCTTGCAATTAAATCTAAAATAGTGGATTTCCCTGAGCCAGTATTTCCTAAAATAGCTAAAGTTTCACCTTGTTTTACAGTAAAACTTAAATTTTTTAAAGCGGTAATATTAGTGTCATCATAAGTAAAAGTAACATTCTTAAATTCTATTACTCCATTAATTTTTGATGATGTTTCAGCTAAATTTTTAATTTCAGGTTCGTGTTTTAAAAATTCATTAATACGTTTTTGAGAAGCTTCTGCTTGTTGTACAATAGAGGTTACCCAGCCAACCACAGCAACAGGCCAAGTTAACATATTAACATACATTATAAATTCAGCAATTACACCAATTGTAATTTCTCCTGCAAGATACCTTAAACCACCAATGTAAATTACTAATATGTTACTTAATCCTATTAAGAAAATCATTAAAGGAAAAAATAATGCTTGCGCTTTAAAAAGGTTGATGTTTTTTTCTTTAGTTGTAATAGCAAGGTTTCCAAATTCATTAATTGAATTTTGTTCAATACCATAGGATTTTAAAATACTTATTCCAGAAAATGTTTCTTGAGCATTTGCTGTTAATTTAGATAAGTATTGTTGTACAATTGTACTTCTTTTATTAATAATTCTACTTAAAAGATAGATAGAAACTGATAAAACGGGTAGAGGTAGTATTGTGTAAATAGTTAAAGTAGCATCTATATTATACATTTTAATAATTGCAACAATAAATAGCACTAGCATATTCATAGTATACATTATTGCTGGGCCAAAATACATTCTAACTTTGCTTACATCTTCACTAATTCTGTTCATTAAATCTCCAGTTTTATTTTTTTTATAAAAATTTAGAGACAAACGTTGGTATTGTTGGTAAATTTCATTTTTTAAGTCGAACTCTATTAGTCTAGAAGTTACTATTATGGTTTGACGCATTATAAAAGTAAAAAATCCAGAAAGTAATGCCGCTCCAATAATTAGTAATATATTGTGAAATAAATCGGTTTTAACAATTGTAATATCTGTAATTGTACCATTTTTGTAACCTTGAGCAGCATCTAAAGATTTACTTATTAATTGAGGGATTTGAAGTGCTAAATATTTAGAACAAAAGGTAATAAATAAACCAATTAATAAACGATATTTATATTTTAAGAAGTATTTATTTAAATATTTTAAGGCTTTCATAAAAGGAGAAACAACTAATCAATTTGAAGGCACGAATATACATGAATATAAATTTACAGCCGATTTTTTATGATAGATTTAACTTTGAATAAAAAATCAAAAACAAATTAAATTTCTAAAAAATAATAGTATTTTTGCGCTTCAGAAACAATAAATGTTTAAAGTTCTTTAAATGATAAATAGAAGACATATTAGAGTAAAAGTGATGCAATCGGTTTATGCGATGCTTCAATCTAAAAGTGATGTCCTTGATAAGGAAGAAAAATTTCTATACAATAGTATAGATAAAATGTTAGATCTATACGTACTAATATTGCGGTTATTTGTAGAAGTTAAAAATTTAGAGAAGAATAATATTAAAATTTCTCAAAAAAAGTTTTTAGCAACTTCAGAAGAGTTAAATCCAAATACAAAATTTATTAACAATCAGGTTTTTAAGTTGTTAGAAGAAAGTGTTTCTTTAAATAACTACTTAGAAGATAATAATTTAAATTACTGGATTTTAGATAGCGAATATATCAATAATATTTGGAAAGTAACTAAAGAAAGTGCTCTTTATAAAGAGTATATAGCTTCTGAAAAGGACTCATTTCAAGCAGATAAAGAATTTGTAGCTGCATTATTTAAAGAAATTATTGCTCCAGATGAAAAATTAGCAGATTATTTTGAAGATAAAAATATTAGCTGGGTAGATGATATTCCTTTTGTAAATACGTGGGTATTAAAATCTATTAATCAGTTAAAAGAAAACAAGCCTTTTAAATTAGGAGCTTTATATAAAGATGAAGACGACAAAAAATTTGTTGTTGAATTGTTTAGAAAGGTGGTTTTAAATCATACAGAGTTTCAAAAAGAGGTTGAAGATAAAACACCAAATTGGGACGCAGAAAGAATTGCTGAAATTGATATGATTTTGATTAAAATGGCAATTTGTGAATTTTTAAAATTCCCTTCAATTCCATCAAGAGTTACTATTAACGAGTATATCGAAATTTCTAAAGATTACTCTACAACCAAAAGTAGTTATTTTATTAATGGTGTATTGGATAAAATTTTAAAAGATTTTACAGCTACAAAAAGATTAAACAAATTAGGAAGAGGTTTATTATAAATTTATATTTTTACAAAAAGTTAAACAAATTATGAAAAATTTTAAAGTACTATTTATTTTTATTTTAAGTGTAGCATTTATTTCTTGTAAAGAAAATGCAACTTCAAAAATTAATTCTTCAAATTTAGAAAAAGCGAAGGAAAGAGATGCAACTTTAAGTTTAGGAGCTCCAATTGTAGAATTTGATAAAACAGAATACGATTTTGGTGAATTAACAGAAGGAGAAATTGCTGAAGGAGTTTTTAAAATAACAAATAAAGGAAAAGTTGACCTAATAATTACAAGTGCAAAAGCAACTTGTGGTTGTACAGTACCTGAATGGCCAAAAGAACCTATTGCGCCAGGAGCATCTGCAGATTTAAAATTTACATTTAATTCTAGAGGAAGAGTAGGTAAACAAAGTAAATCGATTACTTTACAAACAAATTCTGAAAAAGTAACAGAATTAATTAGAATTAAAGGAACAGTAGTTAAAAAAAGTTAAAATAAAACAATATTAAAATATGTATTCAACAATTTTATTGCAAGCAGATGTAAGTTCATTAACAGGAATGTTACCATTTTTATTAATGTTTGTGGTTATCTATTTATTTATGATTAGACCACAAATGAAAAAAGCTAAAAATGAGAAAAAATTCCAATCAGAATTAGCAAAAGGAAATAAAGTAATTACCACAAGTGGTATTCACGGAAAAATAATGGACATTGTAGATAGTGATAATACTGTTATTCTTGAAACAAGCGCTGGAAAAATTAAGTTTGAGCGTTCAGCAATTTCAATGGAATTAAGTAAAAAATATTCTGCTCCAGTAACAAAAAAATAAATTACAGTAAATAATTTAAAGAAGCTGTTTTAAAAGTTTAAAAATTAGTCGTTCTGATTTTTTGTCAGAATAAAACATATTGAAAATCCAATCAGTATGAAAACCTAACATAAATTTAGGTAGGCTAAACTTTCACTTTTTAAACAGCTTCTTTTTTTGTACATTTAATATTTATTAAAAGATAATGAAAGTAGTTGTGAAAAAATCTGATTTAACGCTTCAAAACAATCGTAAAACAAAAATTTTTATCTTTTTTTTAGTGCTTACTTCCATTATTTGGTTATTGATAGAATTGTCTAAAACCTACACTAGTTCTGTTATTTTTAAAATAGAATATAAAAATTTATCAAGCGATAAATTAGTGCAAGTTAAACCTATTTCAAAAGTTGAGGTTGCAATAAAAGATACTGGTTTTAGTTTATTAAAACGTAAAATAAAACCACAAAAAATTACTTTTAATTTAAATAACTTATTAAATAAAGGATCTAAATATTTTATTTTACCAAATATGCAGCTTTCAAATTTAAATGCGCAATTAACTGGTGAATCTGAAATAATGCAAGTTTTAAAAGATACTATTTTTATTGAAATAGGAAAAAATAGTACTAAAAAAGTACCTGTAATTCCTAAAACAGCAATTCAATTTAAATTAGGCTATAATTTTATAGAAAAATTACAAGTAAATCCAGACTCAATAACAATATCTGGTCCAAAAAAATACATAGATTCTATTAAAGAAATTAAAACAACTGGCTTAGAGTTAGAAGATGTATATGAAAGTATAGAAACGGAATTAGACTTAATAATTCCAAAAAACACTAAAAATGTAGTGCTTTCATCTAATAAAATTAAATTAACAGGAGCAGTAGATAAATTTACAGAAGGTAGTTTTAAAACACCAGTTGTAATTATTAATCAACCTGAAAGTGTAAATATAAATCCTTTTCCTAAACAAATTGAAGTTGTTTTTCAAGCTGGACTTTCAAATTTTACTAAAATTAATGAAAATAGTTTTTTAATTGTATTTGATTATAAGCAATATGAGAACGATACTACAACGCAGTTTTTAACTCCTATAATTAAACAAAAAAGTGAGTATATTTCATCATTAAAAATAAATCCACCTCATATAGAGTTTTTATTACAAAAATAAGTAAGCAAATGAAAATAATAGGTTTAACAGGTGGTATTGGTAGTGGAAAAACGACCGTTTTAAAATTGTTTCAACAATTGGGATGTGCTACTTATGTGGCTGATATTGAGGCTAAAAAATTAATGAATACCAATATTAAGCTAATAAACCAAATTAAACAGTTATTAGGGGCTAATGCTTATGTAGATGGTACATTAAACAATACATATATTGCTGAAATTGTTTTTAATGATAAAGACAAATTACAAGCTTTAAATAATATTGTACACCCAGCAGTAAGAGAGGATTTTAAACAATTTGTTGAAAATTCCAATGTTGAAATTATAATTTATGAAGCTGCAATTTTGTTTGAAAGTGGAAGTGATGCGCTATGTGATTTTGTTATAACTGTTATAACAGAACTAGACGAAAGAGTTGAAAGAATAATAAAAAGAGATGGTGTTACAAAACAGCAAGTATTAGAAAGAATGCAGCATCAATTAAATGATGAGAGCAAAGTAAAAAAAGCTAATTTTGTAATTAATAATTCTTATAATTTTAATACAAAAACACAGGTTGCAACTATATATAATATTTTAACTAAGCTTAGTTAAAATAAGGATTTTCTTAATAAAGTGTTAAAAAATTATTATTATAGTTAACTTAAGTTAAATTAGAACGTTATTTGTGTTAAATGTTTAATTTTGAATAATGAGAAAAAGGGTATTTGTACTTATCATAATATTAATGAGTATTGCCTTAATAGGTATTATATCAGTTCAAGTATTTTGGATAAAAAATACTGTAGAAATTACAGAACAACAATTTACTTCTAATGTGCGTTTTGCCTTAGCAAAAGTATCAGAAGATATTAAAGAACACGAGTTTAACGAGTTCTATATAGATATTACAGAACGTTTTAAAGACGAAGGACGAAAATTAAAGTACTCTGATGTAAGAAATTATATTTACGAAAAATTAGATACTGTAAATAACGAGCGGTTTACATTTTCACAAAGTATTATTGAAGAAAATTATAAAGTTCCCTCAGAGTTTTTTGAAAATGATTCTATAGATTTTAAAGAAATATTTAGTAGAGAAGAAATAGTGATTGTTAAAGATCAAAATTTCGATAATCAAAATAATGGTGTTAATCCACCAGAAGAGCGCTATGTTAAAATTGGTAGATTTGATGGAGCCGAAAAGTCGCAATTAGAACGCGTATTTGATGTTTCTAGAAGTAAATTACCTGTTCATAAAAGAGTAAGTAACAGAGAAATTACATATCGTTTAGATAGAGAGCTAAAAAGTAAAGGAATAGATACTGATTTTAAATACGGAATTTACAGTAACGGATTGGCAACACAAGTAAAATCTGGGTATTTTAGAAAAGAGGCAGGTAAAAGTTATATGGTACCTATGTTTGCCGATGCTGATGGAAATAGTAACTTTCAATTATTTGTAACCTTTCCTGAAAAAAAAGATTTTATAATATCATCTATATTTAAAATATTGGTATTGTCTGCTTTTTTTATACTTATTATAATTTTAGCATTTGTTACTGCTTTGTATCAGTTGGTAAAACAAAAACAAATTTCTGAAATTAAAACAGACTTTATCAATAATATGACACACGAGTTTAAAACACCTATTGCAACTATTAATTTAGCTTTAGATGCAATTAGAAATCCGAAGATAATTTCCGATGAAGGTAAAGTAAAACGGTATGTTAAAATGATACGTGATGAGAATAAAAGAATGCATGCGCAAGTAGAAAATGTACTAAGAATATCTAAATTAGAAAAAAATCAATTAGATGTTAGTAAGGAAGCAGTTGACATGCACGACATAATAGAGGAAGCAATTACACATGTGGAATTAATGATTCGAGATAAAGGAGGATATGTAAAAACAGATTTAAACGCACATTCAACAGAAATTTTAGGAAATCAATTTCATTTAACCAGTATAATTGTTAATATGTTTGATAATGCTATAAAGTATTCTGAAGAAGCTCCAAAAATTGATATTTCAACAGAAAATACGGCAAAAAATTTAATAATTAAAATTAAAGATCAAGGTATAGGAATGAACAAAAATGTTCAAAAACATATCTTTAAAAAGTTTTATAGAGAAGAAAGAGGAAATATACATAATGTAAAAGGACATGGCTTAGGGCTTTCATATGTGAAAAAAATTGTCGAAATTCATCAAGGTGATATTTTTGTAGAAAGTGAAAAAGGAGTAGGAAGCATTTTTACAGTTAAATTACCTCTGATATAAATTTAAAAAAAATGGAAAATAACAAGATTTTATTAGTAGAAGACGATCCTAATTTTGGAACAGTTTTAAAAGATTATTTATTGTTAAACGATTATAATGTTACCCTTGCTAAAGATGGTTTAGAAGGTTTAATAATGTTTAAAAATGATGATTACGATTTGTGTATTCTAGATGTTATGATGCCTAGAAAAGATGGATTCTCTCTTGCAAAAGATATTAGAGCAACAAATTCTGAAGTGCCAATTATATTTTTAACTGCTAAAACAATGAAAGAAGATGTTTTAAAAGGATATCAGGCAGGTGCAGATGATTATTTAAATAAACCATTCGATTCGGAAGTGTTATTGTACAAAATAAAAGCAATAATGCAACGTAAAGAAACCGAAGAAAATATAGAAGAAGAAGTTTTTGAATTTAAAATTGGTGGATTTGATTTTAATTCAAAATTACGTCATTTATCTTTTAAAGGAGGAGAAGTTCAAAAACTTTCGCCTAAAGAAAGTAAATTGTTAAAAATGTTAGCTGTTCATAAAAACGATTTAATGCCAAGAGAATTAGCATTAACTAAAATTTGGAGAGATGATAATTACTTTACTTCAAGAAGTATGGATGTTTACATTGCAAAATTACGTAAATACTTAAAAGGTGATGAAAATGTTGAAATTCTAAATATTCACGGAGAAGGCTTTAGATTAATTGATAAATCATAATAATCTAGGTGTTTTCTATTCACAAAATTTTGTAACTTGCTAAATAGGTCGCTTAATTGAAATAGAACTTATTATTTTAATAATAATGTGCTATGCTTTTAAGTAACCTCTTTTATATTTTTGTACATTAAATATATAATTTAATCAATAGTTGATATGGCAGAACTAATTAAAATTTATAGTGAAAACCCAAACGAACGTGAACTTGATAAAGTTGTAAATGTTTTAAAAAATGGTGGATTAATTATTTATCCTACAGATACTGTTTATGGTTTAGGTTGTGATATTACTAATTTAAAAGCTATGGAAAAAGTAGCTAAAATTAAAGATGTAAAATTAAATAAGGCAAATTTTTCTTTTATATGTTATGATTTAAGCAACTTATCAGATTATATAAAGCAAATAGATACGCAAACTTATAAAATTTTAAAAAAGTATTTGCCTGGTCCATATACATTTGTATTGCCAAGTAATAATAGTTTGCCTAAAGCTTTTAAAAATAGAAAAACTGTTGGTATCCGTATACCAGATAACAATATAATTAGAGAATTAGTTAAAAAATTAGGGAACCCTATAGTTTCAACCTCTATTTACGATGAAGATGATTTGTTAGAATATACAACAGATCCAGAATTAATTTATGAAAAATGGGACGATAAAGTAGCTGTAGTTATTGATGGTGGTTATGGAGATAATCAAGCATCTACAGTAATAGATTTATCAAATAATGAAATTGAAATTATTAGAGAAGGTAAAGGAAGTATTGAAGATTTTATATAAATAATTAATCAATAGTACTGTATTTTTTTTTACCTAAAATAAAATGTTGCCATACAATACTTTTTGTTCTAAAATAGTCAGTTCTTTTTTCAAGTGTTCCTCTTTTTCTAAACATTTTAGAAAACTGTATATAAAAACTAAAATGAGCTTTAATAATAGCTATTGTATGCATTGGGCGTAATTCAATTAAAAATTTTACACCAGCAATACCATCAAGTATTAAGCGCATAAATAAAATTCCAAATAACTGTTTTTTTGGTACATTTTTTACCAATGTGAATAAGCTATTTCTAAAATTTAAAAACGATTTTCTTGGGCTTTCTTCTTTTAAAGTTGCTCCACCTACATGGTATACAGTAGAAGCACCAACATATTTAATATTATAATTTAAATTTTTAGCTCTCCAGCATAAATCAATTTCTTCTTGATGTGCAAAATAATCTTCATCAAAACCATTTAATTCTTTAAACACATTAGATTTAATAAAAAAGCAAGCTCCAGAAGCCCAAAATATTTCACAGGTATCATTAAATTGGGAATTATCTTTTTCTAATTCCGAAAAAATACGTCCTCTACAAAAAGGGTATCCAAACTTATCTATAAAACCACCAGCCGCTCCAGCATATTCAAACAATGCTTTATTTTTATAATCTAAAATTTTTGGTTGTAAAATAGAGGTTTCAGGTGCAGTATTGAATGTTGAAATTATAGGATTTAACCAGCCTTCTGTTACTTCAATATCCGAATTTATTAATCCATAAATATCGGCTTCAATATATTTTAAAGCATCATTATAACCTTTGGCGTAACCACCATTTTTTTTATTTTCAACTATTTTTACTGTTGGAAATGTTTTTTTTACATAACTTATAGAAGTATCTGTAGAAGCATTATCTGCAACATAAATTTCAACATGTTTTTGATTGCTGAAATTTAATAATGTTGGTAAAAATTTTTCCAACAATTGTTGGCCGTTCCAGTTTAATATTACAATAGCTATTTTCACAAGTGCAAACTTAAGTTAAAGTTTTAAAGTTGAGAAGTTATACAGTTATAAAGTTTTGTTAGGATTGTTTTTTATATGAAGGAATTGTTCTTAAAAAATCGTAACACTCATCTTTAAAATTCATTTTACAATAAAAATGTTCTAAACCGTTGGTTGTAATTAAATAATTAGCGTTTAATTTTAAATTATAACGCGCAATTTGATCAAAAGTATCTTGAGTTATTTTTACAGAAGGTGCTTTGCATTCAACAATAATATCCGGTTCTCCGTTTGCATTAAAAATTAAAATATCTGTACGCTTTGTTAAGTTATTAATGCTTAGTTTTTTTTCTACTGCAATTAAAGAGATAGGATAATTTTTTTCTTCAATTAAAAACCAAACAAAATGTTGGCGTACCCATTCCTCTGGTGTTAAAACCACATATTTTTTTCTAATGATATCAAAAATAAAAAACTTATTTTCACTACTTTTGATTCTGAATTTATATGTAGGTAAATTCAATTGTTGCATACCGCAAAAATGCTAATTTTTTTTATATAAATGAGTGACGTTACAAAAATAGTTTCCGATATTAAAAAAGGAGAGATAAAACCTATTTATTTTTTAATGGGTGAAGAGCCATATTATATCGATAAAATTTCTGAATATATTGAAAAAAATGTGCTTTCTGAAGATGAAAAAGGATTTAATCAGGTGGTGTTATATGGTAGAGATGTTACTATTGAAGATATAATAGACAATGCCAAACGTTTTCCAATGATGGCAGAAAGGCAAGTGGTTATTGTAAAAGAAGCTCAAGAACTATCTAGAACAATTGAAAATTTAATTGCTTATGTAAAGCAACCACAACCCACTACTGTTTTGGTGCTTTGTTATAAGTATAAAAAAATAGATAAACGTAAATCACTTTATAAAGAAATTAAGAAAAAAGGTGTTGTTTACGAAAGTAAAAAATTATACGAGAATCATGTAGCAGAATGGATTAGTAAGGTTTTAGCAGGTAAAAATTATAAAATTGAAACCAAAGCAATATTAATGCTTGTAGAATTTTTGGGAACTGATTTAAGTAAAATTAGTAATGAGTTGGATAAATTAATGGTGATTTTACCAAAAGGAAGCACCATAACTCCAGACGCAATTGAACAAAACATAGGGATAAGTAAGGATTATAATAATTTTGAGTTGAGAAAAGCTATTGGAGAGCGTAATGTGTTAAAATCTAATAGAATAATTAATCATTTTGCTCAAAATCAGAAAGCAAACCCAATGGTTATGACGATTTCTTTGTTAAATGGCTTTTTTACACAATTGCTTGTTTTTCATAGTTTAAAAGATAAATCTAAAAATAGTGTAGCAAGGGCTTTAGGAGTAAATCCTTTTTTTGTTTCAGATTATACCACAGCAGCAAGAAACTATCCAATGCGTAAAGTATCTCAAGTAATTGGCTTATTACGCGATGCTGATGTTAAAAGCAAAGGTGTTGGCGCAAATGCATTACCTGCTGGAGATATTTTAAAAGAATTAATTTTTAAAATTATTCATTAATATATTATGTAATTGGGAAGTTACAAATATTTTTATTGAAGTGTGTAATTGCTGTTTAACTATTATTATGTTGAATTTATTTAAATATCTAATTTTCAATATGCTATAAGTCTATTACTAATGTTTGTTTGTAACGAGTGTTAACGATTTGAATATTGATTAAATAAATTTTTAGAATGAAAATCATACAATTAACTTTATGCATCTTATTTATGTGTTCTAGTATAGAAGCTTCGTATGCTCAAGATTGGGCCAATTTAGAACGTTTTCAAAAAGAAAACGCTGAATTATTAATTTCTAAAAAGGATGCAAATAGGATTGTATTTATGGGGAATTCAATTACTGAAGGTTGGTTAAGAATTCGACCTGAATTTTTCTCTAATAATCCATATATAAACAGAGGAATTAGTGGACAAACTACGCCTCAAATGTTGTTGCGATTTAGACAAGATGTTATTGATTTAAAACCTGCTGCAGTAGTTATATTAGCCGGTATAAATGATATTGCTGGTAATACAGGTCCTTCTACTATTGAAATGATTGTTGGTAATATTATATCAATGACTGAGTTGGCAAAAGCTAATAATATAAAAGTTATTTTGTGTTCTGTACTACCTGCTTATGATTTTCCCTGGAGAAAAGGGCTAGAGCCAGCTGAAAAAGTGGTAAAGCTTAATGCCTTATTAAAAGCGTATGCTAAGCAGCAAAATTTAGAATTTGTTGATTATTTTAAGCCTATGGCTAATGAAATAAACGGATTAAAAGAATCGCTTGGAGACGATGGTGTTCATCCAAATTTAAATGGCTATTTAATTATGGAACCACTTGTTAAAAAAGCGATTGTAAAAACTTTAAACCTAAAATAAAATTAGCTTATTTGTCAACAACAATTCTTTTTTCTCTATTGGCTATTCGTTACTTTTAGTGTTTAATATCCAAATCAAAGCTTTTTCTTTTGTGGCTCTAAATATTGTATTGTGCTTTTCATTTGGTTCATCAGAGTATTTCCAAATTAATTGTTTAGGTGCATTTGTTTGTAAAGTTTCAGCTACATTATTTGTGTGTTGTGAAATATCTTCAGCAGCAGAACCAGCAAACCAAAGCTTAGTTGTTTTATTTGGAAAATTCTTTAAATAGTTTTTTGTATTTTTTTGTAAATAATGATTGTTCCACCATAATGATGGATCCATTGCAATATAAAAATCAAACAATTCAGGATTAAGAAAAAACGTTTCCATAACAAATAGTCCGGCTAAAGATTCACCGATAATACCTTTTTTATTGGTTACTCTATATTTCTTATTAATTTCATTTATTAATTCCTGAGAAATAAAATTTCTAAAATCTTTTGCTCCATCTGTTAATGGACAATACTCAGCGTCTTTTTCTACTTCAGAAAAACCTGTTAAATCTCTTCTTCGTTCAGTGTTTTCAATTCCAACAAGAATAATCGGTTGAATACTTTTATTTTCAATAAGTTTTGCAATAGTATTTGCAATGTGTGGAAAATCCTCTTTTATGCCTCCATCTGGCATATAAATAACAGGTAAACTATCATTAAATTGTTTATAATTTGGCGGTGTCCAAACATTAATAACTCTTTGTTCATTTACAAATTTTGAATCGATTGTAAAGCTATCGTGTGCTGGAATTGGATCGTTATATTGCGGTTTTCTAGCACAATTAGAAACAATAATTGAAAAAATTATGAGGAAAATAGTTTTATTCATCTGTTTTTTTAAGTGTAATATAAGAATTATTTGTCAACTTTAATTCTTTCTGCTCTATTGGCAAGTTCCCAAGTTGTATAGAAAATTAACTGAGCTCTTTTTTGTAAAAGTTCGTAGTCAATTTTATCAGGTGTATCAGAAGGTTCGTGATAATCTTGGTGTGTACCATTAAAATAGAAGATTATAGGAATGTTATTTTTAGCAAAATTATAATGATCAGATCTGTAATAAAATTGATTAGGATCATCATCGTCATTATAAGTATAGTCTAAATTAATATTGGTGAATTTAGTATTAATTTTTTCAGAAATGTTGTGTAATTCTGTGCTTAATTTATCTGAGCCAATTAAATATATATAATTTGGATTTTTTTCATGTGCGTCATCAATACGTCCAATCATATCAATATTTAAATTTGCAATTGTATTTTCAAGTGGGAAAACAGGATTTTTTACATAATATTTAGAACCTAATAATCCTTTTTCTTCACCGGTAACATGTAAAAATAGAATAGAACGTTTTGGTCCATTTCCAGCTTCTTTTGCTTTTTGAAATGCTTCAGCAATTTTTAATATAGTTACTGTTCCAGAGCCATTATCATCTGCACCGTTAAAAATCTCACCATTTTCAACACCTAAATGATCTAAATGTGCAGATATTACAATAATTTCTTCAGGTTTTTCAGAACCTTTTATAAAAGCTAAAACATTTTCAGAAGGTTTTAAATTTGGTTTTAAATATTCGGTTGGTATTATTTGAAAATAATTATCACCTTTAAAAGGAGTGGCTATTTTGGTTTTTATATAAAAATTTTTAATATAATTAGCCGCTTTTTTGTGTCCAGCTTCACCAGTATTTCTACCTTCAAATTCATCAGAAGCAATTGTATATAAGTGAGTTTTTAAATCTGAAGTTGTAATGGTTTTTGCATATTTTGTAGCTGTTACATCTGTAATTACAGTTGTTTTAGAAATAGAAGTAGTACTTCCACAATTAACAATTAAAAGTGATGAAACAATTAAAAAAAGTATTTTTTTCATGTGTTGTTATTTAAGTCTTTCAACTGTTGTAGTTATTCAGTTGATATAGAAAATTGTTTTAAATCTTTATTGAAACTAATTAAGCGAGAGTCAAAAAGTAGGTCTAGTTCGTTGTTGTTTATAAGTATATCTGTTTTACCACTAACAAATTTAGAAGAAGACATTAACCATAATTCATCAGCTAATTGTAAGGCTAAATTTGCTTCGTGTGTTGAAACTATTATTGTTTTATTAAATTCTGAAGCCAAATTTTTTAGCAAAGAAAATGTATTTACAGTATGGTGTAAATCTAAATGCGCAGTTGGTTCATCTAAAACAATTATTGGAGTATCTTGAGTTAATGCTCTAGCTATTAATATTTTTTGTAATTGGCCATCACTTAATTCGTAACATTTAGAATTCATTAAATGACTGGTGTTTGTTTTTTCAAAAGCCGTATTAATAATTTCTAAATCATTGTTAGTTAAGTAACCAATCCAATTTGTAAAAGGTTGTCTTCCTAATGCAACCAATTCAAAAACAGTTAAGCTACTATCGGGTAAACGTTCGGTAAGAACTAAGCTCATTATTTTAGACAATTCTATATTTGTTAAACTGTCTAAGTTTTTATTATCAATTATAATAGAGCCATCTAAAGTAGGTTGAACTTTTGTGAGTGTTCTTAGTAATGTAGATTTTCCAATTCCATTTTTACCTAATAAACATACCAAATTACCAGCTTTTAAATCAATATTTAAATCTGTTGCAATTACAGAAACTTGTTTTTTTGAAGTATATCCAATACTTAAGTTTTCTGTTTTAATTATATGTTTTTCGGTTTGTTTCATTAATAATAAACTTTTCTTTTTCTAACCAATAACCAAATAATTATTGGGGCTCCAAATAACGATGTAATTGCATTTATAGGTAATGTATATTCACTTGTTGGTAATTGTGCAATACTATCACAAATTAGCATAATTATAGATCCAGTTATGGCTACCGCAGGAATTAACGTTTTATGGTTTGAAGTGGTGTAAAGTAGTTTAGTTAAATGAGGAACAGCAATGCCAATAAAGGCAATTGGTCCAGAAAATGCAGTAATAACACCAGTAAGTAAACTGGTTGCAATTAACACTAAATTGCGTGTTCTTTTTACATTTACTCCTAAGCTTTTAGCATAATTTTCACCTAAAAGTAGTGTGTTTAAAGGTTTAATTATAAAAATTACAAAAGAAATTCCAATTACAAAAGTAATACATAAAACAATTATTTCTTTCCAGCTTAAATTTCCAAGGCTTCCAAAGCTCCAAAACATATATTGTTGTAATTGACTAGCACTACCAAAATAAGCTAAAATACTAATTACAGCAGATGTAAGGCTACCAAACATTAATCCAATTATTAATATAGACATTGTGTTTTTTACTTTTTGAGCAGCTACCATTACTGCAGAAAGTACTAAAAAAGCCCCTAAACTAGCAGCAATTGCTAAGCCAAAATTTGTAAATGCATAATTGGTAATATTTGCGCCTAAGAATGATGCTCCTAAAATTAATATTGCAACCCCTAAACTAGCTCCAGAACTTATTCCTAAAACAAACGGACCCGCTAAAGGGTTTCTAAATAAGGTTTGCATTAGTAAACCACTAATAGATAATCCAGAGCCTACTATAATTGCTGTAATTGCTTTTGGTAAACGGTAACTTAAAATAATAGAACGCCAAGATTCTTTTTCAACTTCGCCATTAATTAATGTTAAAAATAGCTGTTTTAAAGGAATATAAACAGAACCTAAACTTAGGTTTATTAAAAAAATAATTGCTAATGTAATAATTAGAATTATAAATGTTTTTCTGTATGATTTTGTAGGGTTAATCAAAAATTGTTATTTAAAAAATCTACTAATTGTTGTATGGCTTTTCCTCTGTGGCTAATTGCTCCTTTTTCTTTTATAGTCATTTCTGCAAAAGATTTTTTATAGCCATCGGGCATAAAAATTGGATCGTAGCCAAAACCGTCAGTTCCTTGTTGTTGTTTTAAAATTTGTCCTTTGCAAATTCCTTCAAATATAAATTGTTTTTTATTAATATTTAAAGCAATTGCAGTTTTAAATTGCGCTTTTCTATTAGTATTATCTCCTAGATTATTCAATAATTTACGCATATTGTTTTCTGAATTATTTTCTGCACCCGCATAACGTGCAGAATATACACCTGGCTCATTATTTAAAGCCTTAACTTCTAGTCCAGTATCATCAGCAAAACAATTTAAACCATATTTTTCAGTAATATAATTGGCTTTTAATATAGCATTTCCAGTTAAAGTGTCTGCTGTTTCTGGAATATCATCAAAACAATTAATATCAGCCAAACTTATAATTTCAAAATTAGTAAGCATTGCTTGAACTTCTTTTAATTTATTTTTGTTATTAGTAGCAAAAACAAGTTTTAATTTATTCATGGTGGTAAGGTTCGTTTTTTAAAATAGTGAATGCTCGGTAAATTTGTTCTACAATAAATAACCGAATCATTTGGTGAGAAAATGTCATTTTAGATAAAGAAATTTTTCCTTGAGATTTTTTATAGACAGCTTCAGAAAATCCGTAAGGGCCACCAATTACTAAAACTAATTGTTTAATACCAGAATTCATTTTTTTTTGAAGAAACTTAGAAAATTCTATAGAACGAAATTCTTTTCCTTTTTCATCTAACAAAATTAAAGTATCTGTTGCAGTTAATTTCTTTAAAATTAATTCACCTTCTTTATTTTTTTGTTGTGTTTCTGTTAAGTTTTTTACTTTTTTTAAATCGGGTATTATGTCAATTTCAAAATTAATATAGTGTTTTAACCTATTTTGGTAGGTTTCAATTAATGTTTGTAAATTTTTATCATCGGTTTTACCAATGGCTAATAACTTAATTTTCATTTGGCAAATATAAAAATAATTAAAGCGTTAATTTTTGAAAATAAAAAAGTTATTTTTGTTTGAAAATTTTAGTAAAAATGATAAGTAAAGAACAATTTGAAAAAGAGCTAGATATAATAATTTCTAACGCTATTAGAGAAGATATTGGAGATGGTGACCACAGCTCGTTGGCTTGCATTCCAAAAAATGCAACTGGTAAAGCTAAATTATTAGTTAAAGAAGATGGAATTATTGCTGGAGTTGAAATGGCAAAACGTATTTTTAAGTATGTTGATGCAGAATTAAAAGTTGAAACTTTAATAAATGATGGCGCAAATGTAAAATATGGCGACATTGTATTTTATGTTGAAGGAAGTTCTCAATCAATTTTAAAATCGGAACGTTTGGTGTTAAATGTAATGCAACGTATGAGTGCAATTGCTAAAAAAACAAACGAATTTGTAAAATTATTAGAAGGTACAAAAACAAAAGTTTTAGATACTAGAAAAACAACTCCTGGAATTAGAGCTATTGAAAAATGGGCTGTAAAAATTGGAGGAGGAGAGAACCATAGATTTGCATTGTATGATATGATTATGCTAAAAGATAATCATATAGATTTTTGTGGAGGTGTTACCAAAGCCATAAAAAAAACACAACAATATTTATTAGATAATAATTTAGATTTAAAAATTATTGTTGAATCTAGAAGTTTAGATGAAATTAAAGAAATATTAGCAGTTGGTGGTGTTTACCGCATTTTAATTGATAATTTTAATTACGAAGACACTAAAAAAGCAGTTGAGTTAATTGGAGATCAATGTCAAACAGAATCTTCTGGAGGTATTAATTTAGAAACAGCTAGAAAATATGCTGAATGTGGTGTAGATTGTATTTCTTCTGGAGCATTAACACATTCTGTTCATAATATGGATTTAAGTTTAAAAGCTGTAGAGTAAGTTTTTAAAAGAAGAGACTAAATAGTAGTTTTAGAGGTTAAAAATAAATAAAAAGCTTAGAAAATTAAAAGAAAAGAGATAATTTAGGGTTATAAATTGACAAAACACGTTTTGAACCTTTGATACTTTGCCTCTTTGAATATTATAAAAAATGACAAAACCTATTGAAGATAGCTTGCAGAAAATACCAATAGTAAATTGGTTGGTTAAACTTGGGAAAAAGGTAATAATCCCAGGTTTGCATGGAATGTCTTTGTACGATGTACTTGAAATGTATGTTATTGGTATTTTAAAAGGAGCTTTAACATCTAGAGCTGGAGGAATTGCTTTTAGTTTTTTTATGGCCTTATTCCCATTTATTTTATTTATTCTAACCTTAATTCCTTACATTCCAATTGAAGGCTTTCAAGATGATTTTTTAGTAATGATTGAACAATTATTACCCCCAAATACCGCAGAAACTGTACATGATGTTATAGAAGATATTGCAAATAATAGATATGGTGGATTGCTTTCCTTTGGATTTATTGCTTCAATTTTTTTAATGACAAATGGTGTAAATGCAATTTTGGGTGGTTTTGAATATTCGTACCATGTAACAGAAATGAGAAGTATTATTCGTCAATATTTTATTTCAATGATTATGGCTATTGTTTTGTCATTAATTTTGGTTGCTACGGTAGCAATTATATTGTATTTTGAAATTGGAATTAACGATTTAAAAGTAAAAGGTTGGGTGGTAGATGATGTATTTTGGATAGAGAAAGGGCAGTTTTTATTTTTTGTATTACTTATTTTTATTTCCGTTTCTCTTTTATATAAATATGGTACAAAAGAAGTAAAATATATGTCGTTTTTTACACCAGGCTCTATACTAACCACATTATTAACAATTGTAATGTTTAAATTGTTTTCAATTTATGTTTTAAAATTTGCAACTTATAATCAATTATATGGGTCTATTGGAACGTTACTTGTTTTAATGCTTTTTGTGTGGTTAAATGCCATTATTTTATTGTTAGGTTTTGAATTGAATGCCAGTATAAGCCGGTTAAGAAGATTTCATCATATAAAAAAATAAAATCTATGAAGATTATTGCAATGATACCTGCCCGTTTTGAGGCAAGTAGATTTCCAGGTAAATTAATGAAAAATTTAGCAGGAAAATCAGTTATTTTAAGAACTTATGAAGCCACAAAACAATCAAATTTATTTGATGAGGTTTATGTAGTTACTGATAGTGAAATTATTTTTAATGAAATAACTTCAAATGGTGGAAAAGCAATTAAAAGTATAAAAGAACACGAATCTGGAAGCGATAGAATAGCTGAAGCAGTTGAAAATTTAGATGTTGATATTGTTGTAAATGTACAAGGAGATGAACCTTTTACACAAACAGAATCGCTTAAAAATTTATTAGAAGTTTTTAAAACAGATACTAAGCAACAAGTTGATATTGCTTCTTTAAAAATAAAAATAACAGATTTAGAAGAAATAAATAATCCAAATAATGTAAAAGTAGTTTGTGATGAAGCTGGTTTTGCTATGTATTTTTCACGCAGTCCAATACCTTTTGCTAGAGATGCATCAAAAGCTGTATATTACAAACATATTGGTATTTATGCCTTTAGAAAAAAAGCGCTTTTAAAATTTACACAATTGCCAGTTAATCAGTTAGAAGCTGCTGAAAAATTAGAAAATCTTCGTTTTTTAGCAAATGACATGACGGTTAAAATGGTTGAAACAAATAAATTAGCTATTGGTATTGATACTCCAGAAGATTTAGAAAAGGCCAATGCAGTTTTTAAAAATAATTAAATTATGGATTTTACGCCAGAAACAATTATTAGTATTTTAATAGGAATTGGTCTAGCTGCTTCAGTTGGTTTTAGAATCTTTGTTCCTTTGTTTGCACTTAGTTTGGCTTCATTTTATAATGTTATTCCCTTAAATGAAAGTTGGCAATGGGTTGGTAGTACAACCGCAATAATAATTTTAGGTATTGCAACTATTGTCGAAATTTTAGCCTATTTAATTCCTTGGTTAGATAATTTGTTAGATACTATTGCTGTGCCACTTGCTGCAATTGCAGGTACGGCTGTAATGGTTGCAACAGTTAGTGATTTAGATCCAACAATTACTTGGGCACTTGCAATTATTGCAGGAGGCGGAACTGCTACGGCTATAAAAGGTTCTACAGGCACCACACGCTTGGCTTCAACGGCAACAACGGCAGGAATTGCAAATCCTGTAATTTCAACTGTAGAAACAGGAACATCGATTGTAATGTCTGTATTTGCAATTTTTATTCCAGTTCTTGCAATTGTTTTTGTGATACTTATTTTATGGTTTCTATTTAAATTTTTTAAACTCTTTAAATCAAAAAAATAAGTTATACCTACCAAACTAAAAATGCTTATAGAACCTTAATACATAATTTAAATTACTATGTATATTATGTCTCTAAGCAATAATAAATTTGAAAACATTAGATAATTAACACGTAAACAAAAATCAATGTTAGAAAAGCTTTAATTAGTTTTAGAATTTTCAGATATTTGCAAACTAATTTTTTACAATGGCACAAAAACCAAGTATACCAAAAGGGACACGTGATTTTTCACCAACCGAAGTAGCACAGAGAAATTATATTTTTTCAACTATAAAAGAAGTTTTTGAAGTATATGGATTTCAGCCTATTGAAACTCCATCATTTGAAAACTCTTCAACATTAATGGGGAAATATGGAGACGAAGGAGATCGCTTGATTTTTAAGATTCTAAACTCTGGAGATTATTTAAATAAAGTTGAAGATAATTTATTAGTTTCTAAAGATAGTTTAAAAGTAACCTCAAAAATTTCAGAAAAAGCATTGCGTTACGACCTAACTGTGCCGTTTGCACGTTATGTTGTACAACATCAAAATGAAATTGAATTTCCTTTTAAACGTTATCAAATGCAACCAGTTTGGCGTGCAGATAGACCTCAAAAAGGACGTTTTAGAGAATTTTATCAATGCGATGCAGATGTTGTTGGTAGTAAAAGTTTGTGGCAAGAAGTTGAATTTGTGCAATTATATGATGCTGTTTTTAGTAAGTTAAAATTAGTTGGTACGACTATAAAACTCAACAATCGAAAAATATTAGCAGGTATTGCAGAAATTATTGGAGCAAAAGATAAATTAATAGATTTTACAGTTGCATTAGATAAGTTAGATAAAATAGGAGAAGAAGGGGTAACTAAAGAAATGTTAAGTAAAGGTATTTCTGAAAAAGCTATTGAAAAAGTAGAACCATTATTTAATTTTGTTGGAACTAATCAAGATAAATTAAATCAATTAGAAGCACTTTTAGCTGATTCTGAAGAAGGTTTACAAGGAGTAAAAGATGTACGTTTTATTGTTAACAATATTGAAGAATTAGGTTTAGAAAGTGCAAATTTAGAGTTAGATGTAACTTTAGCACGTGGATTAAACTATTATACCGGAGCAATTTACGAAGTTTCTGCTCCAAAAGGTGTAAAAATGGGTTCTATTGGAGGTGGAGGAAGATATGATGATTTAACAGGTATTTTTGGATTAAAAAATATGAGCGGTGTCGGTATATCTTTTGGATTGGATAGAATTTATTTGGTTTTAGAAGAATTAAATTTATTTGATGTTGTAGAATTGCCAAAACCAAAAGTGTTGTTTATAAATTTTGGAGAAAATGAAGCAACTTTTTGTACAAAGGCATTACTTTTATTAAGAAAAAATAATATAAAATCTGAATTGTATCCAGATGCAGCTAAAATGAAAAAACAAATGAACTATGCAAATAGGAGAGAAATTCCATATGTTGTAATTGTTGGTTCAAATGAAATAGAAAATAAAAATTATACATTAAAAAATATGCAAACAGGTGATCAGCAAGTATGTAGTTTAAAAGAATTACTTGAAATCACACTATAACTTTAAAAACAAAGTTGTAATTTTGTGAGCTAAATATAAGATAATGTTTGAAGGTAAAGACATAATGATAGATAAAATAATAGATGAAATGGGAGATGACCACGTTGGGTCGTCTGCTAAAACACCGTTAAGAGCTGATGCTTTTGATATTTCAGATGCTGAAAAAAGAACAAGAATTGAAGCTAGTGTTAGAGATATTTTAGATACTTTAGGAATGGATTTAGAGGATGATAGTATTAAAGGTACACCTCGAAGAGTTGCTAAAGCTTATGTAAATGAACTTTTTTCAGGATTAAATCCTGCAAATAAACCAAAATTATCTACATTCGATAATAATTATAAATATGGTGAAATGTTGGTAGAAAAAAACATAACTGTTTACTCTACTTGCGAACATCATTTGTTACCAATTGTAGGTAGAGCTCATGTAGCTTATATTTCAAATGGAAATGTAATTGGTTTATCGAAAATGAATAGAATTGTTGATTATTACGCTAAGAGACCACAAGTTCAAGAGCGTTTAACTATGCAAATTGTACAAGCTTTACAAGAAGCAATGGGAACAGAAGATGTTGCTTGTGTAATTGATGCTAAACATTTATGTGTAAATTCTAGAGGAGTTAGAGATATTGTAAGTAGTACCGTAACTTCAGAATTTGGCGGAAAATTTAAAGATAAAGATATTAAAAGAGAATTTATAGATTATATTAAATTGGATACAGATTTTAAAAATGTAGAAGTTTAATATTTTTGTTCTCATATTTAGAACTGTCTAGTCCTAAATAACCGATACAGATTATTAAAGGGTAAAAGTTAAAAATTAAAGCTGAATAATGACATCATTGTTCAGCTTTTTTGATTTGTATTGTTTTGGTTTAATTTTTTTTTGTGCGTGCATTTGTATTGGTGTTAGCATTTCGTTAGATAAATGAGGTCTTATATTGTTGTATATTTCTATTGCATTTTTGACCAGTTTCTTCTTTACTTTAAAATCTTGAATCTTCTGTGCTACACTAAATTCCTGTTTTAAAATTCCATTTATTCGCTCTGCAACTGCATTTTCATATGGATCATATTTTTCAGTCATACTAGGCTTAATCTCATTGTTTTCTAATAGTCTTTGATATTCATTCGAGCAATATTGCAACCCTCTATCAGAGTGATGTATTAATGGACTTTCTTTGTATTTTCTATTATTTATAGCCATTTCCAATGCCCTCAATGAACCATCCATTGATAAAGATTTTGACACATCATATCCTACAATCTTTTTAGAATAAGCATCTGTGATTAATGCCAGATACGAAGGGTTGGTTCTCGTTCCGATATATGTAATATCACTCACCCAAACTGATTCAGGCCCTTCTATATCCATTGAGCTGACAAGGTTTCTGTGCTTTCTAAATCTATGATGAGAGTCTGTAGTTATGTGGTAGCTTCTTTTAGGTATTATTAACATATGGTTAGCTTTTAGTATTCTAAACAATTTATCTCTTCCTACTTTTAATAGTGATAATTTATCCTTTAACAGAAAGTATAATTTCTTACCACCCAATCTTGGCATTAGCATCCGAATATCACGAACCAAAACGATAACTTTTTGTGCTACAGTTTGTTTATGAAGTCTTGATTTTATGGATCTATAGTAAACCTGTCTGTTTACCCCGAGCAAATCACAGGTAGAAACTAAAGTTTCTTTATATTCTTCTTTGAAGATGTTGATAAGTCGGGTGTGTAATTTTTTCTTATTTGAATATCATATTCCTTTTCTGCCATATCAACAAGCATATCGAAAATAATAACCTTTTTATCAGCACGTTCTGCTAGATGTTCAGCTCTAGCTTTCTGTTTTTCAAGGAGCTTTATTTTAGCTTCAAGCTCAAGTATTTTTTGTTCTGGAGTTTTTGACATCGTTTTTGGAACTTGGTTTTCCCAATCAAAGTTACCATATTTTTGCAACCATTTGGTTACTGTAGCGTCTCCCTGAATACCATATTTACGCTTGGCTTGGGTTTTTGTTAAAAATCCTTGTTCTACTTCTTCAACTAATTGAAGTTTAAAAGAAAGCGAGTAATCTTTTTGAGTTCGCTTTGCTGCACCTGATTTGTCTGATGTTTTCATTACACTTGTGTTTTAGTGTATCGCTATTTCAGGACGGGACAAACTAAAGTAAAAAGCAATTTTATTTAAAGGATAAAATTGCTTTTTTTATTCACCTCTTTTTGCTTAAAATACATTTAATAAAAGCGATTGTGCAGTACGTACACCAAACTAACTTTACTTGATTTAAAACTTATGAAAATTAAACAAACAATAATTTTTAGCATCATATTTTCTTTCTTGTTTTTATATAATCTAAATGCACAACAAAATGAAAATTTTGAGAAAAATGAAACAACTTGGAGTCTATTAAAGTCTGATGCTAATTTGATTTTTGGTGGAGTAAAAAATGCATATACAAAACCATTTAAATGGAAAAAAGATGATTGGTTAACATTTGGAGCAATAGCAGCAGGAACTTCATTATTATATATTTACGATGAGCAAACTAGCGAATACTTTGTAAATCAAGAAGAGAGAGCACCTCAAATGTTGAAAGAAATAGGATGGTATTATGGAAGTCCACAAAATTTTTTTATGATTTCTGCGGGTATTTATGGCTATGGATTATTTTCTAAAAACGAAAAATTTAGACATACAGGTGTGTTAATAATTTCATCGGCTGTAGCTACAGGATTAATACAAACAATTAGTAAAAATGCTTTTGGTCGTGCTAGACCATCTCAAAATGTTGGTAGTAGAGAATTTAAATTTATGAGTAAAGAATCAGGGTATCATTCTTTTCCTTCGGGGCACTCAATTTTATCATTTACAGCTTCGCATGCAATTGCTAAACAATTTGATAATTTATGGGTTAAGGGTGGAATTTATGCAGTTGGTTTAATTGCTCCTGTTTCTAGACTTTGGGCTGGAGCGCATTGGTTAACAGATGTAACTTTAGGAATGGTTTTAAGTGTTGTTATAGTAGATGGAGTTGATAATTTTTTAACTTCAAAAAAGAACAATGTTAAAGAAAAAACAATTTCTTGGAATTTTAGAGCAGGTTATAAAACTATTGGACTTGTAGGAACTTTTTAAAATTCTAAAATTTTAATGTGGGGCTAGTAAGTTAAATGGGTAATAAGGGATATTTCTTAAAATCCAAAAAATTATAATTATTATTAATAGAAATATTGGAGTTTTTGGATGGTAAATATAATTGTTGTTTTCTTTTTTAAAAAAGTAATTGATTCCAGAAATAACAAGGTGATATCCAATAATTAGTAAACCGAGTACAAATAAAGCATTTTGTTTAAATACTTCAACAATATTAAAATTTAAAAGTTGGTGTGTAGCACGTTGACTTCCACAACCAGGACAATAAATTCCAGTTGTTTTATAAAGTGGACATTTAGGTAAAAAATCCACATCATTCGGGTTTATAAAAAAATAAAGGAATGCTAGTACTATTATAAGTAGTAGCATTCCTATGTATTTTAATTTCATTTTATTAATAAGCTAATTAACTTGCTTGCTCAATTAAATCTTTATACATATCCATTTGTTCTTGCCAACTCCCACTAAAAATAGCATAGGCAAGTTGTAAAACAGCTATTGCTCCAAGAACAATACCAATAATAGAAGTTATTTTTCCAGTATTAGCATTTCCATCTCCAGTATACTGTGAAGGATCTTCTTTATAAATAGCTATTGCTTTTTTTGAATTGCTTAGTCCAATAAATCCAAAAATAACACCTGGTAATCCAAAGCAGCAACAAGCAGTTACAATTGAAACAATACCGAAAATTAATGAACTTTGAGCGTGAGGAAGTTTTTGTTTTTCCATGGTTTTTAGTTGATTTTTAAATGATTTTGATTAAATAATTTACTAATATAATAATAACATTAACAATAAATAAATAGCGTAATATTAAATGTCCTTTTTTATAATCGAATTTTAGATGAAATGCTAAAAATACAAACATTATTATAAGAGTATACAAAGCAGGGTACATTTTAAAAGAGCCAATAAAATCTCCTTTAAGAAGTAGAATTATTGCTCTTTGCATTCCACATCCCATACATTCTTGTCCTAAATATTGTTTCCAAGAACAGGATAGTAAATTGTCTTCTAAAAATGCTATGATTTTATCCAAAAAAAATTTTTTCTAAAATTAAAAAATTAAATGGACTTTTTAACCAAATCAAAAATAAAATGTATTTCTCCAGCAATTTGTTTATTAGTTTCTAAATATTTTTCAGCTTTATATAAAGAATTGTCAAAATTTTTAGGATCGTTAAACGGAATATAAAATCGTTCAATAGCTTCAGATATATGAGGACAATCTTTTTCGGCATTTGAGCAGGTTGTAAGAGCTATAAAAGGTTTTTTGTTAAGTTCATTATTATATATCTTAGAAAAAACAATAATTGGGGTTTCACAATTTTTATAAGTTATAGCATAGACTGGATTTTGATGCGAAAATTCTAAAATTTCAAATTTAAAACCAACTTCTTGTAAAGTTTTAACTGTATTTCTATAAAAAGCAGTAACATCTGTTCCGCCAGAAAAACATTCAATATTTTTTAATTTATAATAATCTAGAGCATATTTGGCCCAAACTTGACATAGTTGGCTTCTTCTACTGTTGTGAGTGCAAATAAAATTTAAATAAACCTTCTTGTTTTTTTTAATTTCATTAGAAATATAATGTACAATATTGGTTAATAAATTAATTCTTTCGCTATCGATTGTTAGGTCTTTTTTAGATTGTTTAAAAAATTGTTCAGTATTTATAGCTACAGTATCAATCATATCCTATTTTTGTACAAATATAGAATTATATACAAATTAAGTATTTTCAATAATATTATTTAAAAGTTAAGAAATAAAAAAGCGAACTAAAAGTAGACTAAAGCATATTGTCTATTTCACTAATAATAAGTGGTTTGTGGATTTAAAAATTATATAAAAACACATGGAATTTAAAATTGGAGACACCGTTGCGGTTTTAGACGATGTAATAAAAGGAAAGGTAATTGCAATCAAAAAAAATGCTATTAGTATAGAATCTACAGATGGTTTTTCTTTTGATTTTTTACCAAATGAATTAGTTATTATTAAAGAAAGTCAGTTTGAATTATCTAAATATAGCGATATTGCTGATGAAAATTTATTGGAGAAAATAAATGAAACTTCAAATAAACGTAATGCTCCTAAATTTAAATCATCGTTAAAACCAGATGATGTTCCACCAATGGAAGTAGATTTACATATTCATCAACTTACAAAATCTACAAGAAATATGGATAATTATGATATGTTGAATTTACAAATTGAAACTGCCAAACATAAAATTGAATATGCCATTAGAAATAGAATTCCTAAAGTTGTATTTATTCACGGTGTAGGAGCTGGAGTTTTAAAAACAGAATTAGAGTTTTTATTAAAAAACTATCATGTAGATGTATACGCAGCTTCTTTTAAAAAATATGGTCTAGGAGCTACAGAAGTTTACATTTATCAGAATCCTAAAAAATAAAATATTTTTTATTTTGTACCAAAATAAAATGTTTCAAAAAATATACGGTCATTATCGTCTAAAAATAATAAATCTGAAATAGTAATTTCATAGGTATATCCTATAATTTCCTCTTCTTCATTTTCATCTTCATTTTCATCATCAACTATTGCAATTGTATTAATTACAATAGTTCCGCTTTCTGCTTCCAATTCTTTTAAAACCTGAGGAGTAGCTGGAGGAATTTCTTGGCAGAAATAATCAGAATCAATGGCATCATCAAAAATTCTATAAATTACATTTTGAGTTGTAGAGATTTCATATGATTTTTCGCCAACGGTTGTTCCTAAATCACTTTCAGAAAGCTGTAAAATTATAACTTCAGTACTTCCAGAGTTTAATCTGTATAAAATAGTTTCTCCACAGCTATTGATATCTTCGGTGAATTCAAAATCTGGAATATCAAAATCACCATCATTGCAAGATAATAGCGTAAAAGCTATAAAAAATGTTATTAATTTTTTCATATTTATATTTTATAAAAGCAAAAATAATTGTTTTATATAATCTAACGTTAAATGATACCAACTATTTTAGTTAATTTTGCATTTGATGAAAAATATTTATTTAGATAACGCAGCAACATCACCAATTTTACCCGAAGTAATTAAAACAATTACGGGTTCTATGAGTAGTTTTTATGGAAATCCATCTTCAATTCATCAAATAGGAAGAAAGGCGAAATCGTTAGTTGAAACTGCTAGAAAAAATATAGCAAAACACTTTAATGCTTCGGCTAATGAAATTGTTTTTACAGCTGGAGGAAGTGAAGCTGACAACCTAATTTTACGGAATGCAGTTACCAATTTAGGCGTTACTACTCTAATTTCTTCAAAAATTGAACACCATGCAGTTTTACATACTATTAAAGATTTAGAAAAGGAATTTAATATTAGTGTACATTGGGTGGATTTGGATGAAAATGGCATATTAAATTATGAGCATTTAGAGCAACTATTACAACAGGATACATCAAAAAAAATGGTGAGTTTAATGTATGTAAATAATGAAATTGGTAACTTTTTAGACATCGAAAAAGTTTCTAATTTATGTACATCAAATAATGCGTTGTTTCATTCTGATGCGGTACAAGCCATAGGACATTTTAATATGAATGTTAAAGAAGTTCCAGTTGATTTTTTTGCAGCAAGTGCACATAAATTTCACGGTCCAAAAGGTGTTGGTTTTGCCTATATTAAAAAGGGATTTGGTATTTATCCCATTTTACATGGTGGAGAACAGGAAAGAGGAGCAAGAGCAGGAACCGAAAATGTACACGGTATTTTAGGAATGGAAAAAGCTTTAGAATTAGCGTATTTAAATTTAAAAGAAGATGAAGAATATATAAAAAAAATTAAAAATTATTTTATAAAAGAATTAAAGAAATCTTTTGAAGGAATTATTTTTAACGGTTGTTCTGAAAGTGAAAATAAGAGTAGTTATGCTATTTTAAATGTTCGTTTTCCAAAAGAATATTCCATGTTACTTTTTAATTTAGATTTAAAAGGAATTGCAGTTTCTGGAGGAAGCGCTTGTCAAAGTGGAAGTAATAAAGGTTCACATGTACTAAATGCTATTTTGCCTGAAAAAGAGCAGAATAAAACGTCAATTCGTTTTTCATTTAGTAAGTTTAATACCGTTGAAGAAATAGATTACGTAATTAAAAATTTAAAACAAATAATTAAATAATGTTAAACTATCCAATAAAATTTCAACCAATTTTAAAAGATAAAATTTGGGGTGGAGATAAATTAGTAAATAAATTAAATAAAAAATCTAATTTAAAAGATATAGGTGAAAGTTGGGAAATTTCTGATGTTAAAGGAGATGTTTCTATAGTGGAAAATGGTGCTTTAAAAGGGAAATCTTTAAAAGAATTATTAGAAACGTATACCGTTGATTTATTAGGTAAAAATAACTTTGCTAATTTTGGAACAAATTTTCCATTGTTAATTAAATTTATCGATGCAAAACAAGATTTGTCTGTACAAGTACATCCAAATGATGCTTTGTCTAAAAAGCGTCATAATTCCTTTGGAAAAACTGAAATGTGGTACATTATGCAAGCAGATGAAGGTGCTAGATTAATTTTAGGATTTAATAAAACAATTAATGCAGATGCCTATGTTAAGTTGTTAGAAGAAAAGAAAATTATGTCTGTTTTAAATGATGTTCCAGTAGAAAAAGGAGATGCATTTTTTATTGAAACAGGAACAGTACATGCAATTGGTGCAGGAATTGTTTTGGCTGAAATTCAACAAACATCAGATATAACTTATAGAATTTACGATTTTGATAGAGTAGACGATGCAGGAAATGAACGAGAACTACATACAGAATTAGCTGTGGACGCACTTAATTTTAGTGATGATATAGATACTGTTAGAACTTATACTTCCGAAAAAAATAAATTAAATAATGTTGTAAAATGCGAGTATTTTAAAACAAATTTTATTCCTGTAGCACAAGAATTAAACTTAGATTACACTGAAACAGATTCTTTTGTAATTTTTATGTGTGTAGAAGGAGATGGAATAATTACTGTTAATGGAAAATCTGAAACCATTAATTTTGGAGAAACAATTTTAGTTCCAGCAACAACAAAAAATGTTACAATTAAAGGGACTTGTAATTTATTAGAAGTAACAGTTTAATTAAATAATATTTACTTCAATTTCTAAAGGTACAGCAAATTTGTCTAAAACAGTTTGCTGTATTTTTTTTGCTAATAGGTAAACTTCTTTACCTGTTGCATTACCATAATTTACTAAAACCAATGCTTGTTTTTTGTGTACGCCGGTTTCTCCAAAACGTTTACCTTTAAAACCAGATTGTTCAATAAGCCAACCTGCAGGAACCTTAATCTCTGTTGACGAAACCTTGTAATTTGGAATACTTGGATGTTTTTCTTGTAGTTTTTTAAATAATTCAATATCTATAATTGGATTTTTAAAAAAACTACCACTATTTCCTATTTTTTTAGGGTCAGGAAGTTTGCTTTGTCTTATTGAAATTACAGCATTAGAAATATCTTTTAAAGTTGGAGCCTCAATATTTTTAAGAACATCTTTAATTGCTCCGTAACTAATAGTTGTTTTATGGTTGTTTTTAGTCAGTTTAAAAGTTACACTGGTAATAATATACTTTCCTTTTAGTTGATTTTTAAAAACGGAGTTTCTATAACCAAAATTACAGTCGCTATGGTTAAAAGTTGTTGTTTTACCAGTGGCTATTTCTATAGCTTCTAATTGATGAAAAGTGTCTTTAATTTCTACACCATAAGCGCCAATATTTTGAATAGGAGAGGTGCCAACATTACCAGGAATTAATGATAAATTTTCTAAACCTCCATAATTTTGTGAAATACACCAAATTACAAAATCATGCCAATTTTCACCAGCTTCTGCAGTTACAAAAACAGTATCTTTTTCGGTGTCATTAACAATTATACCTTTTAAATTTAAGTGAATAACTAATTTTTCAATATCTGAAGTTAACAGCATATTGCTTCCTCCGCCAATTAAAAAAACATCTTTTTCTGTAGTTAAAAGTGTTTTTAGTTCAGGTATAGAATTTATTTCAACAAAACGTTTGGCGTAAACATTTACACCAAACGTATTGTATTTTTTTAAAGAAATGTTGTGTAGGATATTCAATTTAAATTTGATTGTATTTTTCAATTGCATCTTTTAAAATAGCTACAGATCTAATTAAATCTTCTTTCTTTAAAACGTATGCTATTCTTACTTGATTAATACCAATTCCTTCGGTGCTATAAAAACCTGCAGCAGGAGCTACCATAACAGTTTGATTGTTTGAGTTATAGTCTTCTAATAACCACTGAGCAAATTTATCGGCATTATCAATAGGTAATTCTGCAACACAATAAAAAGCTCCTTTTGGATTTGCAACTTTTATACCTTTAATTTTTTGAAGCTCTTGAATTAGCGTATCTCTTCGATCTTTATATTCAACAATTACTTCATCAAAATAAGTTTGTGGTGTTTCTAGAGCTGCTTCACTTGCAATTTGAGCAAATGTTGGGGGACTTAAACGTGCTTGTGCAAATTTAAGTGCAGTTTTTATTACATTTTTATTTTTAGAAACTAAGCAACCAATACGAGCACCACACATACTGTAGCGTTTAGAAACTGAATCAATTATAATTGCATTTTCTTCTAAACCAAAGTTACTTAGAACAGATTGATGTTGTATGTTATCGTAAACAAACTCTCTGTAAACTTCATCAGCAATTAAAAATAAATCGTGTTTTTTCACAATTTCAGCTAATTTTTGAATCTCTTCTTTTGAATATAAATATCCTGTTGGATTTCCAGGGTTACAAATTAAGATTGCTTTTGTTTTAGGAGTAATTAGTTTTTCAAATTCTGATATTGCTGGTAAAGCAAAATTATCTTCAATTTTAGAAATAACTGGGCGAATATTTACACCAGAACCAATAGAAAATCCATTATAGTTTGCATAAAATGGTTCAGGAATTATAATTTCATCACCAGGGTCAGTAATACTTCCTAAAGCAAATAATAAGGCTTCAGAACCACCAGTTGTAACAATAATTTCGTTTGCAGTTACATTAATATTATTTTTAACATAATAGTCTGCAATTTTTGTACGGTATTCTTCAGATCCTTCAGATCTACTGTAAGCAAGTACTTCAACAGTATTGTTTTTAATAGCTTGTAAAGCACAATCTGGAGTTTTAATATCTGGTTGTCCAATATTTAAATGAAATACTTCTATTCCTCTTTTTTTAGCATTTTCGGCATAAGGAACCAATTTTCTAATTGGTGACTCAGGCATATTTTTTCCTTTAGTTGATATAGAAGGCATTTGTTATTATTTTATAAGATTATGAAACAAAATTGCGAAATAATTTCTTAAAAATAGAATTTTTTAGAGAAATTGTTTTGGTTAAAATTTTATGAAATGTTAAGTCTATTTATTATTTCAATTTAATTTTATAGATAGTTTATTTTATAAACAAATAGAACTTTAATTTTTAGTTTAAAGCTCTATAATAAATTTAACTTATAATGTTTTGTTATTTAGTTTTTACATTAACAAAATACTTTAAAATTAAGTTAAATAATATGATTTATTCATTTTAGCAACTGTACAGTTCCAATTTAAATCAGTTTTTAGTTTAACTTTTAAGGCTTGACTTTGATGTGGTTCACCATGATTTATAAAAGTTAAAGTTGGTGCTGTTTTAAAATGATTAAGCCAATCTAATAATTCAGATTGATCTGCATGACCTGAAAATGCATTTATTTTAAATATTTCAGCGTTTATTTTATGGTATTTACCAAAAAACTTAATTTCAGAGTCACCAGACAAAAGCGTTTTTCCTCTGGTACCTTCTGCTTGAAATCCGACAATTAAAATACTGTTTTTTTTATCTTCAATATATTTATCTAAATAATGTAAAACTCTACCGCCAGTAAGCATACCACTACCAGCTAAAACAATTTTAGGGGCATTATTATTAACTACAGCTTTTGAAGCACTAACATCACTAATTAATTGAACCGTTTGTAACATACTTTTTATATCGCTTTCGGTTAAATTATGAATTTCTTTATGTTTAAAATAAACTTCAGTAGCGTTAACTCCCATTGGACTATCCAAATAAATTGGAATGTTTGGTAGTTTTTTTTCACGTTTTAAAATACTTAATAAGTATATAATTTCTTGAGCTCTTTCAACAGAAAATGTTGGAATTATTAAAACTCCTTTTTTTGAATAGGTGTGTGTTATATATTTAAGAAGATTATCTATAATTGAATCTTTTTTATGTATTCTATTTCCATATGTAGATTCAACAACTAAGTAGTCTGCTTTTTCAATATATTCAAATTGTGGTAATATAATGGGAGATTTTCTTCCTAAATCGCCTGAAAAAGCTATTATTTTTTCATTTACTTTTATTAAAATAATAGCACTTCCTAAAATATGTCCGCTATTTAAAAATTTAAATTGAATTTCATTATCAAGTTTATACCACTTATTTAATTCAAAAGTTTTAAGATGAGAAATTGTAGTTTTAGCATCTTCTATATCGTATAAAGGTTTTGCTGGTTTGTGTTTTGTGTACTTGTATTTATTTTGTCGTTTAGCATCTTCTTCTTGAATTTTTCCACTATCTAATAAAATAATTTTGGTTAAATCTTTAGTTGCTTCAGTACAATAAATAGCTCCTTTGTAACCATTTTTTATTAAAACGGGTAAATATCCAGAATGGTCTAAATGTGCATGCGTAAGAAAAACGATATCTATTTCATTTAAATCGATGGGAAGTTTTTCCCAATTTTTAAGACGTAATTCTTTTAAACCTTGAAATAAACCACAATCAATTAATATTTTTTTGTAATTAATTTCTAATAAAATTTTCGATCCAGTAACTGTTTCAGCTCCTCCTAAAAATGTAATTTTCATTTTTTTAGATTTAAAATTTATACTATCAATAGAGATGAGATTCTCTTACTAATTTACAGTTTTTATTGCAATTTTTGTATTTTTAATCAATAATAAAATAAAAAATAGTAAGCTATATTAGTAAACAACTAAAAGTTATTTAAATGAAAAAATATAATATACAAAAAGCACCATTTATAGTACCTACAACAGATGGTAAATTAATTGAAGAGCATTTTGGCTTAGCTAGTATTGTTTCAGAGTTAAGTATTGCTCGAATGATTGCTCCAGCAAAATGGAGTGAACCTTTTCAGACCCCTGAATTTGATGAGTATACTTATATTATTAAAGGGAAAAAACAATTTAATATAGATGGAGATATAATTGTTTTAGAAGCTGGACAATCTATAAAAATTTTAAAAGGAACGAGAGTTCAGTATTCAAATCCTTTTAATGAACCATGTGAGTATATTGCAGTTTGTTTACCTGCTTTTTCAATGGAGTTGGTTAATAGAGAGAAATAAAAAAGGTTTCAACTAGTGAAACCTTTTTTTAAATTGTATGATTGTTTAGTTTTTACGTTCACAAGCTAATAAAGTATTTTTCATTAGCATAGCAATAGTCATAGGGCCTACACCTCCAGGAACAGGAGTTATATATGCAGATTTAGGACTAACGCTTTCGAAGTGTACATCTCCAGCTAAACGATAACCACGTTTTTTTGAAGCATCTTCAACGCGTGTAATTCCAACATCTATAATTGTAACACCATCTTTTACCATATCGCCAGTTAAAAATTCTGGAATACCTAATGCAGCAATAATTATATCTGCTTGAAGGCAAAGTTCTTTTAAGTTTTTAGTTCTACTGTGGGCAACTGTAACTGTTGCATTTCCAGCTGGTCTTTTTTGGCTCATTAAAATACTCATTGGACGACCTACAATGTGGCTTCTACCAATAACTACAACATGTTTACCAGAAGTTTCTACGTTATAACGTTCTAATAATTCTAAGATACCAAACGGTGTTGCAGGTAAAAATGAAGGTAAATCTAAAGTCATTCTTCCAACATTTGTTGGGTGAAATCCATCCACATCTTTATCTGGATTTACAGCCATTAAAACTTTTTGTTCATCAATATGTTTTGGTAATGGTAATTGTACTATAAAACCATCAATATCATCGTTATTGTTAAGAGCGTCAATTTCTTGTAATAATGTTGCTTCAGAAGTTTCTTCAGGTAAATCAATTAATGTTGAATTAAAGCCAACCAATTCACAAGCTTTTACTTTAGCATTTACATACGTCATACTAGCGCCATCTGTACCAACTAAAATAGCCGCTAAATGAGGTGTTTTTTGACCTTTAGCTTTTAATTCTTTTACAGATGCAGCTATTTCAATTTTTAAATCAGCTGATGTTTTTTTTCCGTCGAGTAGTATCATTTTTTTAATTTATAAATATTTATGTAAATCCCTTTGTTTTTGAATTGTTTTATGATGTTATAATTAGTATCTAACGAATGATATTCTTCATCAGAAAGATTATATACATTTGAAAATAGTACATATTCATTTTTAAAGTCAAAAATACGAAAAGATCTTAAATCTCCACTTAAATCAATATTATCTATTGAGGTAGCATTTGGAAAGAAAGTCCCTATATCTTCAATTTTAATATGATTATTATCTAAATATTTTATTGCTTCAATTCTTAAATTATGATATGGAACGTGTGCAAGTGATGCATCCCATCCTTGAGCTATATTCCTTGGATAGATCCAAAAGTTACCAGAAATTAACCCAAATAAAAGAAAGATATAGATAATTTTTTTATTTATGTAAAAATGTTTAATAATTACAAATGTTAGTAGATTTAATGCAATATAAGAAACAATAAAATATCTGTGTCCAAAAGTATTTGTAGTAATTAAACTTGTAATAACGATTACTAAAACAGATGTAATTGCTAGTAATATTAGTTGTTTAATTTTTTGAGTGAGGATGTTTTTTTTAAATTTTATAAAACTATAGATAATAAACAAAATAAGAAAAATCCTTCCAAAATCGATATATCTATGACCTAAAACAGCAATATTTCTTAAAAATTCTTTAGCTGAGGTAAAATGCCATAAATCAAACCAAGGAGAATTAGGGTGAGTTTGAATCCAGCCTTTTTCAATCAATCTCCAAGTTATATAAATTAATGCAGGCAGGCTAGCAATTACATAGTTTAAAATAAACTTAGAATTAAAGAATGTTTTAATCTTTTGTTTATGAATAATTAAATTATTGAAAAAATCAAATAAAAACACTCCAGCACATAGCATCATGCTTCTATAGCTTATAATACTTAGAAAAAATAAAGCACTAACTTTTAGGGTATTTTTGTTATATAATATTGAGTTTACAGCTAAAAAAAAGAAAAATAGCTGAATAACTTCAGGGTTAACTATTACAAGCTGAGTAAATAGTGTTGGATCAGCAAAAATTAAAATAAAACCAAGAAGGATGATTAAATTATCTTTAAAATAATATGATACAAATTTATGTATTTGATAAAACAATCCAACCGTAAATGGAATCATTAATAGGTGTGATACCCATAGTTTATGTCCCATTACTTTCCAAATTATTGCTAACAAAAAACCTAAAGTTGGGGGATGTCCTGGATCAAAACTATCGGGAATATTCCAATTAAATATATTCGAGTTATAAAGATGGTTTCCCATTTTTGAAGCAAACAATACATTGTCCCAAAATATTCCATTTGTATATGAAAAAATATATATAATAAAACTTAAACATATAAAAAGTAATAGCTTGTATTTTTTGCTATTAAAAATTTTATTGATTAAGTTTTTAGTCATATCCCATTTAATTAAAAAACCTTTCTACTGCGCTCAAGGTGACATCCTTACTCAATTTAAAGAATACAAAAATAAGCTTAGGGTTTGGTATTTAAAACTGCCAACTACTACTATTACTGCCAACTGATACTGTAAACTAAAGCTTTCTACTAAAACTTATTTTCCCATACCTTTCATCATTTGCATCATTTGTCTACCGCCACCACCTTGCATCATTTTCATCATTTTGCTCATTTGAGTAAATTGTTTTAGCAATTGATTTACTTCTTGTATACTTGTTCCAGAACCTTTAGCAATTCGTTTTTTTCTATTTGCATTAATAATTTTAGGCTCTGTTCGTTCGCTAGGTGTCATAGAATGTATCATTGCTTCAATTCCTTTAAAAGCATCGTCATCAATATCAACATCTTTCATCATTTTTCCAGCACCAGGTATCATTCCCATCAAATCTTTCATGTTACCCATTTTTTTGATTTGCTGAATTTGTTTCAAAAAGTCGTCAAAGCCAAATTGATTTTTTGCAATTTTCTTTTGAATTTTTCGAGCTTCTTCTTCATCGTATTGTTCTTGAGCACGTTCAACTAAAGAAACAACATCTCCCATTCCTAAAATTCTGTCAGCCATACGATCTGGATAGAAAACATCAATGGCTTCCATTTTTTCACCAGTACCAATAAATTTAATTGGTTTATTAACTACAGATTTTATAGATAAAGCAGCACCACCTCGAGTATCACCATCTAATTTTGTAAGAACAACACCTTCAAAATTTAAAATATCATTAAAGGCTTTGGCTGTATTTACAGCATCTTGCCCAGTCATAGAATCTACTACAAATAAGGTTTCATGTGGTTTTACAGCTTTGTGGATATTAGAAATTTCTGTCATCATAGCTTCATCAACAGCTAAACGACCAGCGGTATCAATAATAACTACATTTTTGCCAGTTTCTTTAGCATGTTTAAGTGCATTTAAAGAAATTTCAACAGGGTTTTGATTACCAACTTCGGCATAAACTTCAACTCCAATTTGTTCTCCAACAACTTGTAACTGATTTATTGCGGCTGGTCTGTATACATCACACCCAACTAATAAAACATTTTTAGTTTTTTTAGTTTTTAAGTAATTTGCCAATTTTCCAGAAAAAGTAGTTTTACCAGAACCTTGTAAACCAGACATTAGAATAACGGTTGGTGTACCCGAAAGGTTAATACCTACAGTTTCTCCACCCATTAATTCAGTTAACTCATCTTTTACAAGTTTAACCATTAATTGCCCTGGATTTAAAGATGTTAATACATCTTGTCCTAAGGCTTTTTCTTTAACAGTGTTTGTAAAGTTTTTGGCTATTTTAAAGTTAACATCGGCATCTAAAAGCGCTCTTCTTACTTCTTTTAAAGTTTCGGCAACATTTACTTCTGTAATTTTTCCATGACCTTTTAGTACATGAAGGGCTTTATCTAATTTATCACTTAAATTATTAAACATATTCTTGCATCGATTTTTTAGAATTGCAAAGATAACAAAAATCAATAAAAATCAATTTTTATAAAGCTCATTTTATGTTTTGTAATGTATATTATTAAATTTTAGGAATCCTATTAATTTTAAGGTCTTTATAAATTAAAACTTAATACTATAATTGTTTGGATAATTAAATGTAAAAAGTAGTTTTAAACATTAAATTTAAAGTAAAAGGTAACAATAATTACGTAAACGAAATAGTAATATTAATTACGTTCTGTTTTAAAAAAAAATTAAAAATTTGCATAAACATAATAATATAGAATGAAAAAAATAATAGTAATTGGGGGATTATCCGCTGGACCTTCAGCAGCAGCTAAAGCAAGGAGAGAAAATGAAAATGCAGAGATAATTTTGTTTGAAAAAGGAGCAAATATTAGCTATGCTACTTGTGGAATGCCTTACGCATTTTCTGGGGTTATAGAAGATAGAAGTAATTTAATTGTAGTTGAGCCTGATTTATTAAGAGATCGTTTTAATATTGATGTACGTTTAAATGAAGAAATTGTAAAAATAGACACAGTAAATAAAGTTGTGTATTCAAAAAAAGGAGATTATAGTTATAATACGTTGGTTTTTGCAACTGGCGCAAAATCAATTGTACCTCCAATAAAAAATATTGAAAAAGCCACTAATTGGTCTACTTGTAGAAGTATGATTGATTTTGATAAAATAACCAAAGAAGGTTTAGCCTCGAAATCAAAACATATTACTGTTATTGGAGCTGGATTAATTGGTGTTGAAGTTGCTGAAAACCTGAAAGAAGCCGGTAAAGAAGTTACATTAATTGAAGGTGACAATCAAGTTTTAAATATGTGGCAACAAAAATTTGGGAATTTTGCAGAAACAGTTTTAAAAGAAAAAGGAATTGAGGTGTTAACGTCTAGTTTAGTTTCGGAATTTGTACTAGATGAAAATTGGAAAATTAATGGAATTAAAATTAAAGACGGTAACACCATAAAAACAGATTTTGTTATTTTAAGTGTTGGTATTAAACCAAATACGGATTTATTGCTTGAAAATGGAGCAGAACATATTGGTAATGGGGCTTTAAAAGTAAATGAACGTATGGAAACATCTATTAAAGATGTGTTTGCTGCAGGTGATAATGTTGCTATTAAAAACTTGCAAACAGGTGCGCACGATTATTTTCCTTTAGGAACACATTCTAATAAAGCGGGGAGAGCAGCTGGAGCAAATGCTGTTGGACAAGATATTCAATTTAAAGGAGCTTATAAAACAGCTATTGTAAAAGTATTTGATTATACATTGGCACGTACAGGTTTAAATCCAAAAGCCTTAAAAACTTTGAAAATTCCTTTTAAAACAGTACTTACAATTGCAGGAGCAACTCCAGGTTATTATCCAAATCAAACAGATTTAATTACAGAGATTTATTATAATTCAGAAACGGAAGAAATTTTAGGAGCTGAATTGTTTGGTGAGGTAGGCGTTGATAAACGTGTAGATGTTTTAAGTACAGCTATTTATGCAAAATTAAAAATTACAGATTTAGCACAATTAGATTTGGCATATGCACCACCATTTTCTCCAGCAAAAGATCCAGTTGTAGTAACTAGTTTTGTAACAGAAAATATTTTAAATAATAAGGCTTCACAAATTTCGGTTGAAGAATTAAATAATTTTTTAAATGAAGATAAATTAAAAAATTATACTTTAATTGATGTTAGAACAGTAGAAGAATATGAAAATGGAACAATTCCAACTGCTGTTAATTTTCCACTAGATTCTTTAAGAAATAATATTGAGACTATTAAAACATTTAATAAACCTGTTATTGTTTTTTGTCAAAGAGGTTTAAGAGGATATTTAGCAGAACTTATTTTAAATCATAACAATATTAAAAATATAGTTAATGTTGCTGGAGGTTTTAAATTATGGAAAATGTACAGTGATAAAATTGAAATTCCTGAAAATATTTTATCAGAATTGAATTAAAAAACTTTCTATATATTTAAAAAAAGCTGTTTGATATAAGTTTAGACTTTTCAAACAGCTTTTTTGTTTAATTTTTTAATACTAATTTTCGGTCTTTACAAATTTTATAGAAGTTGTATTTACACAATAACGTTGCCCTGTAGTTTCTTTTGGACCATCATCAAAAACATGACCTAAATGTCCGTCACAAGCAGCACAAATTATTTCAGTTCTTATCATACCATGACTAGTATCTTTAACAAAGTTAACAGATCCTTCAATAGCATCGTCAAAAGAAGGCCACCCACAATGCGATTCATATTTACTATTAGACTCAAAGAGTTGTGCATTACAAGCAGCACAATAATAGGTTCCTTTTTCAAAATGTGAAGTTAAACCACCTTCACTTGGTCTATCTGTTCCTTTTTCTCTTAAAACATAATATTCTTGAGGAGTTAATTCTTTTTTCCATTGTTCCTCAGTTTTATTAACTTTTTTAACCATAATTTTATCTTTTTTCTCTTGAGAATAATTAGTTGAAATTATACAAATAGTTGTAACTAAAAATAAGAGTAGTTTTTTCATTTTAAGGGTTTCTTTTTATAAATTCAATAATACTGTCTACAACAAAATCATCTTTTAAAATTCGAGTGTGTCCTAACCCTTTTGTTATTAAAAGTTCACCTTGTTTAGTATTTTGACGAATATTATGTGCACAACTTACAGTAACTTCTTTGTCTTCTTCATCATGTATTATTAAAGTAGGAATTTTAACTTCTTTTGCGGCTAAACTTGCTGAATAGTTATCTACATCTTCACCAAATTTATTTAAAAAATAGCGTTTCATTCTAGGTACTATTTTTTGATTTAGTTCAATTTTACTTACAAATACGTTAAAAATATCTGTAATAATATCACCAGCACCAATTACTATTGCTTTTTTAATAGCTAAACCTTGTTTAATGTTATTTAAAACGGTCATTCCACCTAAAGAGTGTCCTATTGCATATTCAAAAGGGCCATATTTTTTTTCAATATAATTTGAAGCAGCAATAAACTCGGTCATCATAGTTTTTTTACCTTCAGATTTTCCATGTGCAGGAGCATCAAAACTTATGGTCATAAATCCATTTTCTAATAATTTATCTGCAATTTTATACAATTGAGTACCTCTACCAGACCAACCATGTACCAATAAAACTTTCTTTTTTGAATACCCATAAGTATATACCATAACTTTTTTATTTAACTCAGGAATAAAAAGCATTTCTTTTTGAGCACTTTTAGCCATTATTTGTTCTCGCTCTGGCGTTTTATACTTTATGGGAGTTGTAAATAATTTTATAGCATATTTAGTTGCAAGAGGAGGCGCAATAGATTGTAGTATTTTTCCAGGAATTATTACAGACCTTGGAATTTTTGGAATATTCTTTGCTTTATTTGGGGTATTAGGCTTATTTTGCTTCATTAAAGTTTTAAATTTGTTGGTAAAGATAGAATTTGTTACTTTAAGCCAAAAATAACAATTAAAAAAGATGAAAATGAAAAAAAATATTTCTTTAATATTGGTATTACTTTTTATAATTAGTTGTAGTACAGTTCCAATAACTGGAAGAAAACGTGTTAATTTTGTTAGCGATGCCGAAATATTACCTTCAAGTTTTGCACAATATGAAGGGTTTTTAGAAGAAAATAAAATTTCTACAGACATGTCAATGACTAATGAAGTGAAAACTGTAGGGGCTAGAATATCAAAAGCTGTAGATAAATTTATGAGAGCTAATAATATGGTTAGTGAGGCAGATAGTTACCGTTGGGAATTTAATTTAATAGACGATGCTACAGTAAATGCTTGGTGTATGCCTGGTGGAAAAGTAGTTTTTTATACGGGAATTTTACCAATATGTGCCAATACTGATGGAATTGCCGCTGTTATGGGGCACGAAGTAGCACATGCTTTTGCTAAACACGGACAAGAACGTATGACTAGTGCTTACGGTCAACAATTAGGAGGTATTGCAGTAGCGATTGGAACTAATAATAAAGATCCAAAAACACAACAATTGTGGAATACAATTTATGGTGTTGGCTCACAAGTTGGTATGTTAGCTTATAGTAGGACACATGAAACAGAAGCCGATAAGTTAGGAATGGTATTTATGATTATGGCTGGATACAATCCTGAAGAAGCAATTAATGTATGGATTAGAATGAGTGAACGCGCAGATAGCGGTAGTGCTCCTCCAGAATTTTTAAGTACGCACCCGTCTAACGAATCAAGAATTGCAAATTTAAGAGCCTATTTACCAACAGCAGTTGAGTTGGCAAAACAGTACAGTGTAGATTAGTTTGTATATAATTAATTGAAATAAATATTTATAGTATATTGTAAGCCGTTTCTAATTTAGGAGCGGTTTTTTTATTAAAAATAATATATGTTACAAAAAGGTGATAAAAAGCTTATAAATGCTTGGGCGTTTTACGATTGGGCAAATTCGGTATATTCTTTAGTAATTAGTACTGCTGTTTTTCCAATTTATTACAGTAGTTTAACAGAGTCTTTTGCAAATGTTGAAGGAGAAATTACTTTTTTAGGCACACAGTGGAATCCAACTACCTTGTACGATTATACATTAGCTTTTTCATTTTTAATTGTGGCATTTATTTCACCAATTTTATCTGGTATTGCCGATTATACAGGCAATAAATTAAAATTTTTAAAAGCATTTTGTTTATTAGGATCTCTATCTGTTATGTGCTTGTTCTTTTTTAAAGATGAAGCAAGTTTATGGGTAGGTATTGTATTTACAATATTAGCAAGTATTGGTTTTTGGGGAAGTATTGTTTTTTATAATGCTTATTTACCAGAAGTTGCACATCCCGAACAGCAAGATGATGTAAGTGCAAAAGGATTTATTTTTGGATATTCAGGCTCTATTTTATTATTGTTATTAAGTTTGGTAATGATTAATAAACCTGAATTATTTGGATTGCCAAACGCAGGTTTTGCATCTCGATTAACTTTTTTAATAGTTGGTGTTTGGTGGTTTGGTTTTGCTCAAATAACTTATGCTAAACTTCCAAATAATGTATATAATAGAAAGCCTAAAAAAGATTTTATTTGGAAAGGTTTACACGAATTAAAAATAGTAGCTAAGGGATTAAAACAGCATCCAGAATTAAAATTGTTTTTAAGCTCATTTTTTATGTATAGTGTAGGTGTACAAACAATTATTTTAATGGCTGGTATTTTTGGTAGCAAAGAATTAGGATTACCTACCTTAGATCTAATTGCAGTTATTCTAGTGGTGCAAATTGTTGGTATTGTTGGCGCTTTTGTATTTTCTAGATTGTCAGACAAAATTGGGAATATTTCAACTTTAAAAGTCACTGTTTTAATATGGACAATTGTTTGTTTTATTGCTTTTTTGTTAGATAAATCTCAAGAAAATATTAATTTATATTTTTATGGATTAGGAGCTCTTATTGGATTAGTAATGGGAGCTATACAATCTTTATCAAGATCAACATATTCTAAATTATTACCAGATACAACGGACCATGCAACTTATTTTAGTTTTTACGATGTTACTGAGAAAATAGCCATTGTTTTTGGTATGCTTATATTTGGGTTATTGGTTTCTTTAACAGGTTCAATGCAATGGAGCGTACTGTTTTTAGCAGTTTTCTTTTTAATTTCGTTTGTTTTACTTTTCTTTATAAGAAAAACAAAATATGTTCAATAAATAGTTGTTATTTATATAATTAAGCCATTATTTATAAAAAAGATGGTGTAAGTATTAGTAGTTACATCTACTTGTTGTGCTTGTTCAGGTATCATTAATATATTATTGTATATGAAATTTTATCAAAAAAATATAAGTTTAAAACCATTTAAAAGAGGGTTTCATTTAATTACTTCCGATATTATAAAAGCATTTCCAGAGTTGAAACAAATTTCAATAGGACAATTGCAAGTTTTTATAAAACACACTTCTGCAAGTTTAACTATAAATGAAAATGCGGATCCAACCGTTAGAACTGATTTTGAAAGTCATTTTAATACAATGGTTCCCGAAAATATGCCTTATTATATACATACCTATGAAGGTCCTAATGATATGCCAGCACATATAAAAACTTCTTTATTAGGGAACTCAATTCAAGTTCCTATAACCAATGGGAAATTAAATTTAGGTATTTGGCAAGGAATTTATTTGTGTGAACATAGAGATAATGGCGGAAGCAGAAGCTTGGTTTTAACAGCTTTTGGAAACCAATAGTTTTAATAAACAATATTGATTTTAAACCAGATATTTATTATTGAGCATAGTTACTATTTATAAAGTTAATGTAATTATAATGGCTAGTTTGTTAGTTACTGTAGTTTCTTCAATAAGAATGAAGGTATTAATTTCTACATGGGAAGTAGAAATCTACCTTATTCTTCTATATTTAAATGCTTTTTAGCTCTAGAAATAGCCATAGTTATATTGGTAACAATATATTTTCTTTCAATAACCGAATAAATGTCATTTTTTCTAAAATCAGCTCTTAGGTCAGGGCTAATACCTGATAATATTATTAAAATACCTTCTTCTTTAAAAGTTTTAATAATTTCTTTTAAGCTTTGAAAACCTGTAGCATCAATCATAGGAACATAGCGCATTCTCAAAATAATAACTTTGTAATCCTTGTTAAAGGCAGTAATTGTTTCTTGAAATTGCCTTGCGGCTCCAAAAAATAAAGGACCATTTATTTCGTAAAGCAGTACTTCTTTTGGTAGGTCAGATAATTCTTCATCAAAAAGGTGTTCACCTGTTTTAGTTTCAGAAGTAATATTTTTAATATGAATAGATTCACTCATCCTTTTCATAAACATAAGACTAGCAAGTACAATTCCAATTTCAATAGCTATAATTAAATCAAAAATGACAGTTAAAAAGAACGTAGTTAATAAAATAATAACATCTGTTTTATTTCCTTTTAAAATGGATTTAAATTGTCTCCATTCGCTCATATGATAAGCTACAACAATTAAAATACCTGCTAAACACGACATTGGAATTAGTTTTGCATAAGGAGCAAATAATAGCATAATAGCAAGTAACGCCAAAGCATGTACAATACCTGCAATTGGAGTTCTACCACCATTTTTTACGTTAGTAGCAGTTCTGGCAATAGCACCAGTTGCTGGAATTCCACCAAAAAGAGCTCCAAAGGCATTTGCAGCTCCCTGAGCTATTAATTCCATATTTGAACGGTGTTTACCACCAATCATAGAGTCTGAAACTACAGCTGAAAGCAACGATTCAATACTTCCTAAAATTGCAATTGCAAATGCCGGTTGTATAAGGGCTTTTATAATTTCAAAATCTACTTTTGGAATTGAAGGCATACTTATGCTACTAGGAATTTCACCATAATTACTTTCAATAGTTGCAACAGGAATATTAAAATATTGTACTACAAGTGTGGCAAGTAAAATAGCTATAATAGAACCTGGTATTTTAGGTATTAATTTTTGAAAATAGAGTGTAATTAAAATAGTTACTGTAGCTATTGCAATTGCATACCAGTTAATATTGTCAAAATTATTAAAATAAGCGATCCATTTATCTATAAAATCAGCTGGAACATTTGAAATATTAAGTCCTAAAAAATCATTTATTTGAGATGAAAAAATGATAAGTGCAATTCCACTAGTAAAACCCACAATAAGTGAATAAGGAATAAATTTTAAGTAATTTCCTAATTTAGCAAAGCCCATTATAATAATAATAAAACCTGCCATAAAAGTTGCAATTGTAAGTCCGTTTACACCATATTCTTGCACAATGCCATAAACAATTACAATAAACGCACCAGTTGGACCACCAATTTGAACTCTACTTCCTCCAAAAACTGAAATTACCAATCCGGCTATTACTGCTGTTATTATCCCTTTTTCAGGAGAAACACCCGAAGCTATTGCAAACGCAATTGCTAAAGGAAGTGCTACAATTCCTACAATTAAACCAGAAAGAATGTCCTTAATTAAAGTTTCTTTAGATATTCCTTGTTTTAAAAGTGAAAACAATTTTGGAATAAACTCTTTTTGCATTTCGATAAATAATTAAAATGCAAATTTAATAATTTTATAAAGCTAATAGTATAAAATTAGCAATACTTTTTTTAAATGAACGATTTCTTTTATGTAATATTTAATTTTTCTTTGAATATAAATTATGGAAATAGAAAATATAGCCCAATTTTTAAGAAGCTTTAACGGACTATTATCCAATTTAGATTATTGGTTGTTAGTTTTTTAATTTTAATAATATTTTATTGAATATTATATAAATCAATAGTATAACCATCCAATTATTATTTAATCTGGTTATAAATAGTTAATTAAGTGTTAATAATTGAATTTTAACAAATGAATTATCAATGGTTTTAAAGCGTATTTTTGACGTTTAAATTTAATTAACCATAAATAGTATTCAACAATGAAAAAATTAACCTTTCTTTTTGCAATTTTAGTAACAACAATTGTTACTTCACAAAACTTTCAACTGCATAACGATTTTGAAAGAGGACACCTTACTACTACTTTTGAACTTTTTAAAATGGATAAATATGGTAACACTTTTACGTTTGTAGATTTTGATTACGATTCTGTAACAGGTACAAGTAATGCATATTATGAAATTGCCCGTGTGCTTAAAACTGAAAAAATGCCAGTTGGTTTACATGTTGAATACAATGCAGGACATACAAATAGTTTTACAATTCCAGAAGCTTGGATTTTTGGGGCAAATTATAGTAAAGGAAATGCTAAGTGGGGATTTTCTACATACGCAGGTTATAAAGCATTTACCGGAGCTGATGGAGAAGGGAATTTTCAGGTAACAGGAACTTGGTATTGGAATGTAATAGCTGATAAATTAACATTTACAGGATTTGCAGATTTATGGACAGAAAATGGTTTGTCTGATAATACTGTGTTTTTAGCAGAACCACAATTATGGTATCATTTAAATAAAACATTTTCTGTAGGAGGGGAATTAGAGATTTCATCAAATTTTGCTGGTGGGAGTGATGCAATAAAAGGAAGACCAACTTTAGCTATTAAATGGAATATATAAACTATAATTATGTTAGATAAATTTTTTAAAATAACAGAAAATAAATCAACTTTAAAAACAGAAATTATTGCTGGAATTACCACGTTTATGACAATGGTATATATTTTGGCTGTAAATCCTGGGATTTTAAGCGAAGCAGGAATGGATAAAGATGCAGTTTTTACTGCAACCGCATTGTCTGCAGTTATTGCAACTTTAGTAATGGCTTTGGTTGCTAAATTACCTTTTGCCTTAGCGCCAGGTATGGGATTAAATGCGTTTTTTGCATTTACAGTAGTACTTGGAATGGGCTATTCTTGGGAGTTTGCCTTAACAGCAGTATTTTTAGAAGGTATTATTTTTATAATATTAACCGTATTTAACATTCGAGAGTTAATAGTTAATTCTATTCCTTTAAATTTAAAACACGCAGTTTCAGTTGGTATTGGATTGTTTATTGCTTTTATAGGTTTAAAAGGTACAGGTTTAGTAGTTGATAATCCAGCAACTTTAGTAAGTTTAGGAGATATGAAAAATCCTGCTGTTTTAGTCGGTATGGCTGGTGTTTTAATCATTGGTGTTTTATTAACTAGAAAAATAAAAGGAGCTATTTTAATTGGAATTTTAACTTCAACTATTTTAGGTTTATTTGTTGGCGTTACTGTAATTCCAGAAAACTTTACATTTGTTAGTTTACCTCCATCTATTGAGCCAATATTTTTCAAATTTGATTTTTCACAAGTATTTACAATAGATATGTTAATTGTATTATTTACATTCTTATTTGTAGATATGTTTGATACTGTTGGAACGTTAATAGGTGTGTCTTCAAAATCTGGAATGTTAGATAAAGATGGAAAAGTGCCAAGAGTTAAACAAGCATTATTTGCAGATTCTATAGGTACTTTTATAGGAGCAATTTTAGGAACTTCTACTGTAACTACTTATGTGGAAAGTGCAGCAGGTGTTGCTGAAGGAGGAAAAACAGGAATGACAGCTTTAACAGTTGCAGGTATGTTTGCTCTTTCATTGTTTTTTGCACCATTGTTTATGATAATTCCAGACGCAGCAACGGCTCCAGCTTTAATAATTGTTGGGTTGTTTATGATTTCTCCAATAATGAAAATTGATTTAAAAGATTTTACAGAAGCAATTCCAGCATTTTTTACAATTATTATGATGCCTTTAACATATAGTATTGCTGAAGGTATAGTATTTGGAATGTTGTCTTATGTTTTATTAAAATTACTTACAGGAAAATATAAAGAAATAACACCTATTATGATTGTTATAGCTGTGTTATTTATTGTTCAGTTTTTTGTTTAGGGAAATATAATTATACAAAAAAAGCTGTTTAAAAATCTTTAAAAAATCGTCATTCTAGACTTGTTTCAGAATCTTTTCCTGATGATTTTTTAATTTTTAAACAGCTTTTTTATTTTTAGAAATTAAAAATAATTAACTATTTTTTTCAATTGAAAGGTGGTAAATACCTCTAATATCTTTTAATATTTTGTCGAAATCAATTTCTAAATCTACTAATTTACCTGAATGTATATCCCACACCCAACCATGTACGGTAACACGATTTTCTAAAATTGCTTTTTGAATATCAGCAGTTTTTAAAACATTAACACATTGCTCTTGAACATTTAATTCAACCAATCTATTGTATTTTTCAGTTTCATCTGTAATTAAATCCAATTCTGTTTGGTGTAATCTATAAACATCTCTAATGTTTCTTAACCACGGATTTAAAATTCCTAAATCTTCAGATTGCATAGCAGCTTTAACACCTCCACAAGAATAATGCCCACAAACTACAACGTGTTTTACTTTTAAATGGCTAACGGCATAATTTATTACAGACATTGCACTTAAATCTGTGTTAGGAACCATATTTGCTATGTTTCTGTGAACAAAAACTTCACCAGGACGCATTCCCATTAGATCTTCTGCAGTTACTCTGCTGTCTGAGCAACCGATGTATAAAATTTCAGGACTTTGACCTTTTGCTAAATTTGTAAAATAATCTTCGTCATGTTTAAGTCTTTTAGCAATCCACTTTTTGTTATTTGAAAAAATTTTTGAGATATCCAATGTTAAAAGTTTTAATTAATTATTGTTTTATTAACTGAAAATTTATTTTAAATTTTGTGCAATATAGAATTATTGCTTTAAATTATTCTAATTTTCTGATGTTTCCTATTTATTAATTACCCATTCACCAATTTTTTCATCATCTTTATAGTGTCCTTTAGAAAGTAATTCTCCATTTATAGTATAATATTTAGCAATACCATTAAGCTTTCCATCAATATAATTTAAATCGTCTAATAAAATACCACTATCTGAATAGCGTTTTATATTTCCATTTAATTTTCCTGAAGAGTAATTGAGAATTTCGTTGGTTTTTCCATTTTTATAATAGCTTTTGTATAGGCCGTCTAGTACATTATTTTTATAATTTTCTTCAATCATTAATGTTTTTCCATCAGGGTAATAATAGCGCCAAGTACCAATTCTACTTTTGCCCTCCATAGTACCTGTACTTTCTAAAATACCTTTTATATTATAAAAACTAACAGAAGCAATAGCACTATTAGGTTTAAATGTTTTAATAATTATAGGGTGTGTAGCACCTGTAATGTCGTAATATTTAAAAACACCTATTTCTTTACCAGCTTTAAAAGTTCCTTGGTATCTGATGTTGTTATTAGGATAATATTTTTTCCAAATACCATCTCTTTTTCCGTTTAAATCGAATTTATTTATTTTTTCTTGAGCATTAGTAGAAACGTTAAAAAGAAAAAATAAGCAGGTTATTAAAACGTAATATACTTTAACTCTCATTATTTTATTCTGCTTTAAGTGTATTTACCCAATCTAAAAGTATTTTATATTGTTCTGCAGAAACTACAGCATCTTTATGTATCCATAAATAACTATTTAAGGGCATTTTTCTAGATTTCAATTCTTTTTTTAAATCTTTAATAATATGCTCTTTCTGATTGTTGTTGTAAGTAGCCCATTCAGAAAAATTTAAATGGTTTTTACCATCATTAACATGCGACGCTAAATACCAAGAAATAGGAGCAATTTCACTATACCAAGGGTATTCTGTAGTGTTTGAATGACAATCTGCACACGAGGTTTTTATTATTTCTTGCACATTTTCTGGAACCGTAATTACAGTAGTAATATCATTTATTACTTCATTAGAAATATTTTTTTTAGGCCTTATAAATTGAATTACAATGACAATTATAAAAATTATTAAGAGTGTTTTTTTCATTATTTTTTAGATTTAAAGAATAAAGATATTGTTTTCTTTTTATAAATTTAACAACAAAACTAAATTATGGCAATTTCAAACTTTTGGTTTTATACAATAGTAGCGTTGGTATTATTACATATAATCGTTGGATTTGTGTATTTATTATATAAATTGTCGCCAAAAAATAAAGATAAAGAATCTGAAAAATAACCAGTTATAGGTAAGTTTAAAATTTATAAATAATTTAATTTGACAAAAAACTTTTTATTACAACAGTTAAATAATTTAGGACCAGCTTTAAGAGTAAATAGGTTACAAGTAAGTAATTTAGTTTTAGAAAATCCCGAATTACTTAAATTCTTAATAGAAATTGTTTTTGAAGTAGATAATAAATTATCGGTTAAAGCAGCTTGGGTTTTAGAATATGTGCTTACCGAAAAATTAGATTGGATAGCTCCGTATTTAGAAGAATTTACATTAAATATTGGAAAACTTTATTTTGGAAGCGCCGTACGTCCAGCAGCTAAAATATATGGGTTTATAGCAAAAGCTTACACTTCTAAAAATAATTCAATTGTTAAAGAAGTGCTCACAAAAAAACAGGTTGATAGAATTATTGAGACTGGTTTCGATTGGATGATTAGCCAACATAAAGTTGCTATAAAAGCTTATACAATGACAACTTTATTTTTATTGGGTAAGAATTCTGATTGGGTACACAGCGAATTAAAGTTAATTTTGGAGCAAAACATAGCAAAAGAAAGCGCAGCATATAAAGCAAGAGGAAAGATTACTCTGGGCTTGATAAACAAGCAATAAAATTTCAAATTGTAGCTTTATTTCATTAATTTTGCATTTTTCAACACAAAACTAAAAGATGGCATTAACAAGTTTAAACGCAATATCTCCAATAGATGGAAGATATAGAAATAAAGTAGAAAATTTAGCAGCTTTTTTTTCTGAAGAAGCACTAATAAAATATAGGGTTAAAGTAGAAATTGAGTATTTTATTGCATTATGTGAAATACCATTGCCTCAATTAGTTGATTTTGATACTGAACTTTTTGATAAATTAAGAAGTGTTTATATTGATTTTACTAGTGAAGATGCTCAAAAAATTAAAGATATTGAGAGTGTAACAAATCACGATGTAAAAGCTGTAGAATATTTTATTAAAGAGAAATTTGATGCGTTAAACCTTCATAAATATAAAGAGTTTATACATTTTGGATTAACATCGCAAGATATTAATAATACAGCTACTCCATTATCAATTAATGATGCATTTGATGTAGTTTACTACCCAGAACTTGCAACTCTTTTAGAAAAATTAAGACAATTAGCAGTAGCTTGGGAAGATGTACCAATGTTAGCACGCACACACGGTCAACCAGCTTCACCTACACGTTTAGGAAAAGAAATACTAGTATTTGTAGAACGTATAGAGCAACAAATAAAACAATTACAAAATGTGCCTTATGCAGCTAAATTTGGAGGAGCAACAGGTAATTATAACGCACATAAAGTTGCTTATCCAACAATAGATTGGAAAGCATTTGGTACTCATTTTGTTGAAAAAGTTTTGGGGTTACACCATTCTTTTCCAACTACACAAATAGAACATTACGATCATATTGCAGGTATTTTTGATGCTCAAAAGCGTATTAATACTATTTTAATTGATTTTAATAGAGATATTTGGACATATATTTCTATGGATTATTTTAAACAAAAAATTAAAAAAGGCGAAGTAGGTTCATCGGCAATGCCTCATAAAGTAAATCCTATAGATTTTGAAAATTCTGAAGGTAACTTAGGAATTGCAAATGCACTTTTTGAACATTTATCTGCAAAACTTCCTATTTCTCGTTTACAACGCGATTTAACAGATTCTACAGTTTTAAGAAATGTAGGAGTTCCATTTGCTCATACAATTATTGCCTTCACTTCTACGTTAAAAGGATTGAACAAGTTATTAATTAATAAAGAAAAATTTGCACAAGATTTAGAAAATCATTGGGCTGTTGTTGCAGAAGCAATTCAAACAATATTAAGAAGAGAAGCATACCCAAATCCGTATGAAGCTTTAAAAGGTTTAACAAGAACAAACGAAAAGATTACTCAAAAATCTATGGCAGATTTTATTGATAGTTTAGAAGTTTCTAACGAAATAAAAATAGAATTAAAAGCCATAACACCTAGTAATTATACCGGAATCTAAAAAATAAGTATATGAAAAAGATTGCATTATTAATATTTTTAATAGCCATAGTTAGTTGTAATACTACACCATTAAGTGCAGATCGTTTTAAGTCTGGTACTTTTGAAATTCCAGCAAGTAAGGGGTATGAAAAAACAATTATTATAAGGCAAGATTCTATACAAATTGAAAAGTATGAAAATAGAATAGATACTTTGTCCATTTCTTGGAAAAATAATTTTAATTATACGCTAAAAATGTTACATCCAAGAACAGCTATTGACGAAGATCCTATTCATGTTAAAATAACAAGTATTGAAGATGACTCATACGAGTTTGAAGCTGTAATAGGTCGTTCTAATTATGTTCAAAAAGGTGAGATTTTTAAAATATTAGAATAAATCATGGAAATATTTTTACAAGCAGATACTTGGATTGCTCTGCTGACTTTAACTTTTTTAGAAATTGTTTTAGGTATTGATAATATTATTTTTATATCAATAACCGCAGGTAAATTACCAAAAAATAAAATTAAAAAAGCTACCAGGCTTGGGCTTTTATTGGCACTTGTTTTTAGAATATTTTTATTGTTAGGTGTATCGTATTTAATTTCTATGAAATCACCATTCTTTACTTTCGATTTCTCTTGGCTTAAAGGAGGTATTACTGGGCAAAGTGTAATTTTAATATTAGGAGGTATATTTTTATTGTATAAAAGCACAAAAGAAATTCATCATAAAGTAGAAGGAGTTGATGATGAACTTGAGGAAAAAACAATAAAAAGTGTAGTTAAAAGTTCTTTTGTAAGTGTTATATTTCAGATAGTTATGATTGATATTGTGTTTTCTTTCGATTCTGTTTTAACAGCTGTTGGTATGACAAATGGTGTTCCAGGAGCTTTAATAATTATGATTACTGCTGTAATTATATCTATAATAATAATGATGATTTTTGCAACTCCTGTGGGTGAATTTGTAAATAAAAATCCAACAATTCAAATGTTAGCACTTTCATTTTTAATTTTAATAGGTTTTATGTTAATTACAGAAGGAGCACATTTATCGCATTTAGAAGTTTTTAATAAAGCTGTGGGTGCTATACCAAAAGGATATTTATATTTTGCTATTGCATTTTCATTAGGTGTTGAAGCTCTTAATATGAAAATTAGAAAGAAGAATTAATTATTTACTATTAATTAATAAGTTTTAAATTTAATTAGCAGATTTTTGTCACTACTTTTGTAGTAATTAAAAACGAACATACTAAAAGTAAATTGTAAAAAATAACAATTGTAAAGGTATAGCCGTTAAAAATGAATGATATAAACACATGAAAGATTTAAAAACAACAAATATTTTATTGCTTTTATTGGTAATACCATTGGTATTCTATATTTTAAAAACAATGTCTTTTATTTTTATACCATTAATTTTTTCAATGTTTATTGCATTGTTGTTCTTACCATTAATGCGATGGTTGTCAAAACGAAAAATCCATAATTTTATAAGTATTTTTATAGTATTATTAATTTTTGTTGGTATTTTTAAAATAGGAGGAGAGCTAATAAAAATAACTAGTAGAGAAATATTAGCCACAGACAGTCTGTTTTTTGAAAAAGCGGCAACAAAAATTAATTTGTTAGCACAATCTTTTGAAGATTTTTTAGGGATTAATTATTTTGATGATGGCAACCTTATAAGTCATTTTATTAATAGCGATACTATTTCAAGTAACTTTGGCTCTACGTTTGATTTTATAGGAAATACAGTTTCTATGACATTAATGACTGCCTTTTTTGTTGTTTTATGGTTAGCAGAATCTATTAATTTTCAAAAGTTTTTAAATGATACTATTTTAAAACAAAAATTTGCATCAGTAAAAACGTTTATGAAAATTGAAAAAGACTTAATAAAATTTGTTAAGGTAAAGTTTTTAGTTAGTGCGCTTACAGGTCTTGGTTTTGGTTTGGCCTGTTATTTTTTCGATGTTAGTTTTCCTATTTTTTGGGGGTTATTTGCCTTTCTTATAAATTTTATTCAAATGATAGGTTCTGTTGTATCTGTAATTTTATTGGCACTTTTTGCTTTTGTAGAATTGGACCCTACAAGTACATTGTTGTTTTTTATAATAACTATAACATTGGTACAAGTAGTTTTTGGAAGTATTTTAGAGCCAATATTTATGGGAAGATCTTTTTCAATAAATATTATTACAATTTTAGTAATGTTAATGCTTTGGGGATATATTTGGGGAGTTCCAGGTTTAATTATGTCTATACCAATAACAGTATTTTTAAAAATTATTTTTGAACAATTTCCTCAAACGCAATTGTTGGCTACCATAATTTCTGGTAACGATGTAAAAATTAAGCTTCCTCGTATAAAAAAATCTTAATATTTATAAATACTTTTTTCTAGTTTTATCTTTTGTATTTGTTTTAAAGAAATATCCTTTACTTGTTAGTTATTATCCCTTTTAAAAGACTCTAAAACAATAAACTTTTAATCTTTAAGTAATAATTGTTACAGATGTTTGTAATGTTTATTACTGCTTGCTCAATTCACCTCAATTACATTTGCACTAAACAAAAAAAGCAATTAAGATGCGAGGTACATTTATTTTATTCATTTCATTATTTCTATTCAATATATTAATAGGTAATGCCCAACAAGAAACTTCCGTTTCTTTAGATGAAATGTTAGAAAAAGTTGAAAGTAATAACCATACTGTAAAAATTTCTGAAGAGAATTTTAATGCAGCAAAGGCAGATTACAATCAAACAAATTCAATTTTATTACCTAATATTTCAATTTCACATACGGGTATTTCAACTAATAATCCTTTAATGGCATTTGGTTCAAAATTAAATCAGGAAATTTTAACACAAGAAGATTTTAATCCTGCACTTTTAAACGATCCAGATGCGATTCAAAATTTTACAACTAAAATTGAAATTCAACAACCAATTTTTAATGCCGATGGTATTTATATGCGTAAAGCAGCAAAAGCTAAAATGAATGCTTTTGAATTGCAAACCACTAGAACTATAGATGCTGTAAAGTTAGAAGTAACCAAAGCGTATATGCAGTTACAAGTTGCATATAAAGCGGTTGAGGTTTTAGAGAAAGCGAAAGTAGCAGCGCTAGAAAATAAGAAAATTGCAGAAAATAGTTTAAAGCAAGGTTATTTGCAACAATCGGATATTCTTTCAGTTGAAGTTCATGTTACTGAAGTAGAAAATCAATTATTAACTGCAAAAAGCGGAGTTAAAAATGCTTCAGATTATTTATTGTTTTTAGTAGGTGAAACTAATGAAACAACATTAAAACCATCTACAGAGTTAACTGCAGCATTAAATTTAGAAGTTTATAACCAGCAACTTTCAGAAAATAGAGCAGATATAGAAGCTATGGAAAAAAGTACAGAAGCTTATACAAATATGTATAAGGCCAATAAAATGTCTTATTTGCCTAGCTTAAATGCTTTTGGAAGTTATGAATTGTATGATGATAAAATTTTTAATGCAAATGCCAATGGTTATTTAGTTGGAGCTCAGTTATCGTGGAATGTTTTTGAAGGTTTTAAACGTATTGGAAAAACTCAAAAAAGTAAAGCAGAATTAGATAAGGCTGAAATTAGTTTAGAGCAATATAAAAACAAAAGTCAGTTAGAATTTAACAAAGCAAAACGTCAGTTAAAAGATGCTGAAAATAGTATGAATTTAACAAGTTTAGCGGTTGAGCAATCTAAAGAAGCATTAAGAATTAGAACAAATAGATACGAGCAAGGATTGGAAAAAACTTCAGACGTATTAATTTCTGAAACAAAATATTTACAAAAACAATTAGAATATTTACAAGCTGTTTTTAATTACAATTTTACAAAAACATATGTAAACTTTTTAACAAAATAAACTAACTAAAATCACTACACTTAAAATACTACCATAATGAAAAATATATTTAAAATACTAACAGTTATTACTTTAACAATAATAACGAGTTGTGGAGACGATAAAGCAAAAGTTGTTGACAACAGAGTTGCAGTTGATGTAACAATAAGTACTCCTTCTTCTGAAGTTGGAAACTTTATAACTGCTAGCGGAAAAGTAGAAGCTGCTCAGAATGCAAATTTAAGTACTCGTAATATGGGCTATGTAAATAAAGTTCATGTGAATGTTGGAGATAAAGTTTCTAAAGGACAACTATTATTAAGTATAAACAGTGCAGATATTTCAGCTCAAAAAGCTCAAGTAGGCGCTTCAATAGCAGAAGCTACAGCTGCGTTTAATAGTGCAGAGAAAGATTACAATCGTTTTAAAGCATTGTTTGAGACTAATAGTGCTTCACAAAAAGAAATGGACGATATGACTGCAAATTACGAAATGGCAAAAGCGCGTTTAGAAGCTGCTAATCAAATGAAAAATCAAGTAAATGCACAATTATCATATTCAAATATTACAGCGCCTTTTAGTGGTGTAATTACTGGTAAGTTTATAAATGCTGGAGATATGGCAAATCCAGGTGTGCCTTTAATTAGTATAGAAAACCCAAGTAAGTTTCAAGTAATTGCCATGGTTCCAGAATCTGAAATTACTTCAATAAAAAATGGGAGTACTGTGTCGGTTTTAATAAAGTCTACCAATCAAATTTTAAATGGAACTGTTACAGAGGTTAGTTCTTCAACCAAAAATACTGGAGGGCAATATTTAGTTAAAATTGTATTAGAAGAAACAGCGGTTAAATTATTATCTGGAATGTTTGCTTCAGTACAATTTCCAACGGAAAAAGCTTCAGAAGAAAATACACCAATTTTAATTCCAACTGCTTCAATTGTAGAACGAGGAGAGTTAAGAGGTGTTTATGTTGTAAGTCAGTCTAATACTGCATTATTACGTTGGTTGCGTTTAGGAAAAGAATTTGGCGATAAGGTAGAAGTCTTATCTGGATTGTCTGTAGATGATAAATTTGTTTTAACAGCTGAAAGTAAAATTGTTAACGGTTCTAAACTTAACGTACAATAATTATGAAAGAAGGATTAGCTGGCGGAATAGCCAAAGTATTTATGAATTCAAAATTAACTATTTTGTTAATGATTATGTTTATGGTCATTGGTGTGTATAGTTCATTTTTAATTCCAAGAGAAGAAGAGCCACAAATAGATGTACCCATTGCAGATGTTTTTGTAAGTTATCCAGGAGCAAGTTCTATTGAAGTAGAATCAAGAGTAATAAAACCCTTAGAAAAAATTGTTTCAAACATAAAAGGAATAGAATATGTGTATTCTACTTCTATGAATGAACAAGCAATGTTAATAGTACAATTTTATGTAGGTGAAGATATTGAGCGTTCGTTTGTAAAGCTTTATAATGAAATTATGAAGCATATGGATCAAATGCCGCAAGGTGTTTCTATGCCATTGGTTAAAACAAGAGCAATTGATGATGTTCCAATGTTAGCACTTACATTATGGAGCGAAACATATGATGACTATCAATTAAAACAAGTTGCAAATGAATTAACTAGTGAAATTGAAAAAATTAATGATGTTGCAATTACCAAAACAATTGGTGGAAGAAATAGACAAGTACGTGTTGTTTTAGATAAAGATAAAATGGCAGAAAGCGGCTTGGATATGTTAAGTATTACGCAAAAAATCCAAGCAAATAACCAACAATTAACTTCAGGTAGTTTTGACAGTAATAATACAGAGTACCTTGTAAATACGGGAAATTTTTTAACAAATATAGAAGATGTAGAAAATTTAGTTGTTGGTGTACAACAAAATATGCCTGTTTATTTAAAACAGATTGCAACCATTACAGATGGACCTGAAATACCAAAAGAATACGTGTCTTTTGGTTATGGAAAGGCAAACGAATTATCTGAAAATTACGATTCAGAATATCCTGCAGTTACTATTTCTATAGGGAAAAGAAAAGGTGCTGATGCAATGAAAATATCAGAGAAAATACTTGATAAAGTAGAGTATTTACGTCAAGATTTATTGCCTGATGATGTACATATGACAGTTACACGTAATTATGGTGAAACAGCATCTCATAAAGTTTCTGAACTATTAATGCATTTAATAGGATCAATTTTGGCAGTAACAATTGTAGTTATGTTAGCTATGGGCTGGCGTGGTGGTTTGGTAGTATTTCTATCGGTTCCAATTACATTTGCTATGACGTTGTTTAGCTATTATATGTTAGACTATACCTTAAATAGAATTACACTATTTGCTTTGGTATTTGTAACAGGTATTGTGGTAGATGACTCTATTATTATTGCTGAAAATATGCACAGGCATTTTAAAATGAAACGACTGCCTTTCAAACAGGCTGCTTTATATGCTATTAACGAGGTTGGTAATCCAACAATTTTAGCAACATTTACTGTAATTGCATCTGTTTTACCAATGGCTTTCGTGTCTGGTTTAATGGGGCCTTATATGAGTCCAATGCCTATAGGAGCTTCCATTGCAATGATAATTTCTTTATTTGTTGCCCTTACAATTACACCTTATTTAGGGTATTATATTTTAAGAGAAAAAAATAAACAAGAAGAAAAGGAAAAACAAGGTGTAGAAACAACATTTATATTTAAGTTATATAATAAACTAGAAAGACCATTACTTCAAAATAAAAAGAAACGTTGGGTGTTTTTAGGACTTACTTCGTTACTATTATTAGCTTCAATGGCATTATTTTATACTAAAGGTGTAGCCGTTAAAATGTTACCTTTTGATAATAAAAATGAGTTTCAGGTGGTGATAGATATGCCAGAAGGTACAACTTTAGAAAACACTTCGGCAGTTACAAGAGAAATAGCTAATTATTTATCTCAAAGACCAGAAGTAGATAATTATCAAAGTTTTGTAGGAACTTCTGCACCAATTACATTTAATGGTTTGGTACGTCATTACGATTTACGTGGAGGTTCTAATATGGCAGATATTCAAGTAAACTTAATTGATAAAGAAAATCGATCAGAGCAAAGTCATGATGTTGCAAAAAAATTAAGAGCCGAAATTCAAACAATAGGAAAACATTTTAATGCCAATGTTAAATTGGTAGAGGTTCCACCAGGACCACCTGTAATGTCTACAATAGTTGCTGAAGTTTATGGGCCAGATTATAAAGAGCAAATTAATATAGCAAAACAATTAAAAGAAATTGTTTCAACAACTAGTGATATTGTTGATGTTGACGATATGATTGAGGCAAACCAAACAGAATTTAATTTTGTAATTGATAAAGAAAAGGCAATGTTAAATGGTGTTGCTCCTCAGCAAATTGTAGCAACTTTAAAAATGGCACTTTCTGAGCAACCAATTTCAACATTGTATAAAGAAACAGCAAATGAGCAAGTTGGCTTAGTATTAGCTTTAGATGAGAAAGAAAAATCTTCAATAAATGATATAAAACAATTAAAAGTTATTTCGCAAATGGGAGTTGCAATTCCTGTTGGAGACTTAATTAAAGTTGAAGAAAAAATAAGAGAGAAGTCAATTTACCGTAAAAATCAAAAACGTGTTGTATATGTAATTGCAGATATGGCTGGGGAATTAGAAAGTCCTGTGTATGGAATTTTAAATATGAGTGATAGATTGGGTGAAATTAAAGTCCCTACAGGGTTCACTTTAAATGAAGAATTTAATCAACAACCACTACACGAAGATAATTATACTGTAAAATGGGATGGAGAATGGCAAATTACATACGAAGTTTTTAGAGATTTAGGAGCTGCTTTTGCCATTGCAATATTTGTTATTTACTTATTAATTGTGGGTTGGTTCCAAAACTTTAAAGCGCCTTTAGTTATGTTAGTTGCAATTCCGCTTTCTATGGTTGGTATTATTGTTGGTCACTGGTTAATGGGAGCGTTTTTTACTGCAACGTCTATGATTGGTATGATTGCTTTAGCAGGTATTATGGTGCGGAATTCAGTATTGTTGATTGACTTTATTGAGTTAAGGTTGCAAGATGGAGTGCCATTAAAACAAGCTGTAATAGAAGCTGGTGCTGTTAGAACAACTCCAATTTTACTAACTGCTGGAACCGTGGTAATAGGTGCATTTGTAATTCTATTTGATCCAATTTTCCAAGGTTTAGCAATTTCATTAATGGGGGGAACAATTACAGCAACTGTTTTAACTTTATTAGTAGTACCACTAGTATATTATATGACAGAAAAACATAAACACCCAGAAAAATAATATAAAATAGTTAACCTGAATTTATTTAAGGTTTTTATAAAATTTATTTCAATTCCACTAAGTAACCATAATTTGGTGGAGTTGAAGTATTATTCTAAAATATCGAGATATTAGAAAAAAATAAATAGCATTATTCACTATAAACCAAATTAATATGAAACTACTATTAATAACAAGCGTATCACAATTTGAAAAGGATGTTTGTAAATTTTTTAAAAAAGCAGAAATATTGGTGTACAGTACCTCTGATATTCAAGGTCAAAAATTTTATCCTTTAAAAACTATTCAAGACAATTGGTTTTCTGCTCAACGAGATACACACGACTCTAAATTATATTTTTCTTTTACTACAGAAGATAAAGTAGATACTATATTTAAAGAGGTGGAAAAGTTTAATGCTGAAAAATCAAAATCCAATCCAATTAAAGCAATTGTTTTGGATATAGAAAAATATATTAACTAAAAAAAGAAAATAATGAAATCAAGATTAATGAATATTATTCCTGGAGCTTTTATATTAATTAGTTTACTTCTTGCTATAAAAGTAAACATTAATTGGCTTTGGTTTACTGCATTTGTAGGTGCAAATTTATTTCAACGCGGGTTTACAAAATGGTGTTTGTTAGAAATTATTTTAGGTAAATTAGGGGTTAAAGATTAGTTCTTTACCATTTTATTTTAAAATAAATTCCAATAAAAAAGCTGTTTAAAAATTAAATTTTGTCAAGCTAAATTTACGCAAGCTCTCATACTAATTGTATTTAAATATGATGAGGTTTTGGATAAGATTTAGAGTCATTATTTTAAAATTTTTTAAACAGCTTTTTAATTTAATCAATTACAAATAATACATCATTTTTAGCTACAGAATCACCTGAATCGTATTTGATTCCAGATAAGACTCCATCTTTATTAGCTTCAAAATTATTCATCATTTTCATGGCTTCAAGAACAACAATAATTTCACCGGCCTTTACAGTGTCGCCATTTTTTTTCTTGTATTCAACAATCATACCTGGAATTGGAGATAACACAGCTTTTTCGTTTTTATTAACTGCTTTTCCTTCTTTCTTTTTACGTGCAGGTCTAGCCATTGCTTTGTTGTTAGGAATTGCAACGTTGAATTTTTCACCATCAACAATTACTTCCATTTCATGCATTTGACCATTCGCTTTTTTTCCAGCAGTCAATTCTCCAGCAAGTGCTTTTGCAATTAAATCACTTTCTTTTTTTACATCTTCAATAGTTTTTGGAATGGCTTCTTTTGGAATTTCTTCTATTCCATATTTCCATTTTAAGAATCTTTTACCGGTAACAGGATATAAGGCTAAAATTAATTCGTCATCTATATCTTTTGCTAATCCATCAGATTTTTCTTTTACAGCAGCCATTTCTGGTTCTAAAATACTTCCTGGTCTGCATTCAATATGTTGCTCACCTCTAGGGTAATCTTTTAAAGCTTTTTTTCTAAGTTCTGGATTAATTGGTTTTGTTGTTTTTCCATATAAACCATAACATAAATCTTTAACTTCTTGTGTAATTCTAGAGTATTCACCTTCGTATGAATCAAATAAAACATTATTAACTGTTTGCACTCCAACTATTTGGCTGGTAGGTGTTACTAAAGGGATTTGACCTAAATCTTTTCTAACTTTAGGAAGCATTTTAAATACATCGTCTAGCTTATCTAAAGAATCCATTGCTTTTAATTGATTCACTAAGTTAGATAACATTCCTCCAGGAGTTTGATGTAAAATTACATCGGTATCTATAATGGCATATTTAGGGTTGTTAGCTAAGTGCTTGTATTTTGGAATTATTTCTTCCATTTGAGCGCTTATTTTAGATAATTTTTTAATATCAAAACCGGTATCTCTATTGGTACCTAATAATGACATAACTAAAGGTTCAATTGCAGCATGTGAGGTTCTGTAAGCATATGGAGACATACAAGTGTCTACAATATCAATACCAGCTTCAATGGCTTTAAAAATTGATAAATCTCCCATACCTGATGTAAAATGTGTATGAAGATTTAATGGGATATCTGTTATTTTTTTTAATTCAACAATTAAATTATAAATATCATAAGGAGCAATTAAGCCTGCCATATCTTTAATACAAATAGAATCTACTCCAAAATCAATAAGTTCTTTTGCTTTATTAATATAGTAATCTATATTGTATATTTCACCACCCATTCTTGGTTCTGTTAACGTATAGCAGATAGTGCCTTGAAAATGCATGTTATTTTGTTTTACAACTTTAGCTGCAGTTTCAAAATTTCTGTAATCGTTTAAAGCATCGAAACAGCGAAAAATATCAATACCATTATCACAAGCTCTTTGTACAAAATTTTGTACAACATCATCTGCATAATTTCTATACCCAACTACATTTTGTCCTCTTAATAACATAAAAAAAGGTGTTTTAGGCATATGTTTTTTTAATATTCTTAATCTTTCCCAAGGGTCTTCTGCTAAGTAGCGATGCATGGTGTCGAATGTAGCTCCACCCCAAGTTTCTATGGCGTGAAATCCAATTTCATCCATTTGTTCGGCAAGAGGAATCATATCTTCAGTTCTACCTCTGGTTGCAAATAAAGATTGGTGTCCATCACGAAAACTTAAATCTTGAATTTTTATTGGGTTTGTGGCTTTTGCTCTATCTGCACCATAAGCAACTGGTGCCATTTTTAATACTCCGTGGTTATCAAATTTCATATTAATTAAAGTTTAATAGTTGCTATTAAAAAATTTTAATTCCAATAGTTTTTCCTTTGCGTTCTAAAATTTTTCTATCGTGTATAGTTCTACTAATTCCCATTTTACTCCAGGTGTCTATAGTTGTATTAGTTTCTGAATTTTGGTTTTGCATATAATAACTAACCGCTATTACTGCTGCACGTTTCTTTTTTTCAATTAATGTCATAATTAATATAATTATTGTGGAATGTTTCCGTGTTTTTTTGGTGGTGTTATTTCAGATTTTGAACTTAAAGCTTCTAAAGCAGCTATAAGTCTTTCTCTAGTTTCACTTGGTAAAATTACTTCATCAATATAGCCTCTTTCTGCAGCTAAATATGGAACATTAAAAGCTTTTTCATATTCATTAATTTTTTCAGTTGTTTTTGCTGTTTTATCTGCTGCGTTATTTATTTCTTGTTTGTAGCTAGAGATTACTTCTACAGCGCCTTTAGCACCCATAACGGCAATTTCTGAAGTTGGCCAGGCAAAAACCATATCAGCTCCTAAATGTTTTGAGCTCATTGCTAAATATGCACCTCCGTAATCTTTTCTAACAACAACGGTTATTTTTGGCACAGTAGATTCTGAATAACTCCATAATAATTTAGCTCCATGTCTTATTATTCCATTCCATTCTTGATGTACGCCTGGTAAATATCCAGGAACATCAACAAACGTAATTAAAGGGATGTTGAAAGCATCACAAGTTCTCATAAAACGACTAATTTTATCGGAAGCATCAATATCCAAGCATCCTGCTAAAATCATTGGTTGGTTTGCTATAATACCAACAGATCTATTATTTAACCTACCGAAGCCAACAATACAGTTTTCAGCAAAATATTCGTGGACTTCATAAAAATCATTACCATCAAGTACTTCTTCAATAATTTCTTTCATGTCGTATGGCACTTTAGAATCATCTGGGATAATGTTATCTAGGGTGTCACACATTCTTTTAGGATCGTCACCAGTTTCTAAAATTGGAGCATTTTCCATATTGTTATTAGGTAAGTAATCTAAAAGATCTCTAATTTGTTCTATACAATCTTCATCGTTCTCACAAGCAAAATGTGCGTTACCACTTTTTGAATTGTGAACCATTGCACCTCCTAAATCTTCAAAAGTAGTTTCTTCTCCAGTTACAGTTTTAATTACATAAGGACTCGTAATAAACATATGGCTTGTTTCTTTAACCATAAAAACAAAATCGGTCATTGCAGGAGAGTATACGGCACCACCAGCACAAGGTCCCATAATTGCAGAGATTTGAGGAACTACACCTGAAGCTCTCGAATTTCTAAAGAAAATATCTCCATAGCCTTTTAAGGCATCTACACCTTCTTCAACTCTTGCGCCACCAGAATCGTTTAATCCAACAATTGGAGCACCTGCTTTTATTGCTAAATCCATTATTTTACATATTTTAGAAGCATTCATTTCTCCTAAAGAACCACCTCTAGATGTAAAATCTTGTGAATAAGCAAAAACTGTTCTGCCGTTTACCAATCCGTAGCCTACAATAACACCATCAGATTCAATTTCTATGGATTCCATCCCAAAGTTTACAGATCTGTGTTTTACAAATGCATCTACTTCATGAAAAGTATCTTCATCAAATAAAAGGTTTAAGCGCTCACGAGCTGTTAGCTTGCCCTTTGCGTGTTGCTTTTCAATTCTATCTTTGCCGCCCATTTGCACTGTTTTTTTTCGGCGTTCAATTAAATGGGCTATTTTATCAACAACTTTCATACTTTATTTATTGTTTATATAAAACTTTAATAATTTGTTTTTAGAATTTCATCTGTAACAAAGTTAACAATACAATTGCAAAAAATATCTTACAAAAGTCATATTTTTAATAGTGTTTTTTTGTTTTTGCAGAATTTAATTCACTTAATTTATTAAATATATCTTAAAAATATAAGTTTTAACATCTATATTGTTAATAATAATAAATTATTGATTGTTTTTATTGAATATATGGTAAAAACAACTTTTATGAAATTATTTTGAAAAACGATGCTTTATTTTTGTTTTAAATCAAGATGAGTGACTTGATTTAAGAAGATTTAAATTTTAAGAGAAAATTAGTAAGGGTTTAAGTGTGCTTAAAATAACTAGTATTTAATAATATGTTGTAATGTGAAGTGTTTAGTATTTTATTTAATAAAAATGTAAAAATTACAGTATTTATTTTTTGTATAATTATTAACATTATGTTTTAATAACATTTTTAATGGTTATAAAATTGTTTTGATTTTATAAGTAAATTAGTTCGATTAAATTTTTAACACTGTTTTAGGTGTGAATCTAAATTGATACTAGCTAAAGGTCAAATTATTATTAAATTTTTATACTGATTGTATCAGTAATATTTAATTACGACTTATAAAACCAATAAATTTTAATAAATGAAACAAAATCAAATTTTAACCAACACTTCAAACCCAGTAAAAAGAATAATTATTGGAATTCAATTTTTATTTGTTGCTTTTGGGGCAACAGTATTAGTACCACTTTTAATTGATATAGACCCTGCAGTAGCTTTATTTACAGCAGGTGTTGGAACATTAATATTTCATCTAATAACCAAAGGAAAAGTCCCTGTTTTTTTAGGAAGTAGTTTTGCTTTTATTGCGCCTATAATTGCTGCGACAAAATTATATGGTTACCCTGGTGCATTAGGAGGTATTATTGCAGTAGGTATTGTTTATTCAATAGTCTCTGCTATTATAAAATTATGGGGATTACGTGTTATTGAAAAAATATTTCCAGCAGTTGTAGTGGGGCCTGTTATTATGATTATAGGGTTGTCTTTAGCTTCAACTGGTGTAGATATGGCTAAATCTAATTGGCCAATTGCAATTGCAGTTTTAGCTACAGCTATAATTATTGTGACTTTTACAAAAGGGTTGATTAAATTAATTCCAATATTTATAGGAATTGTTGTAGGTTATGTAATATCAATTTTTACAGGTTTGGTAGATTTTTCACCGGTAAATGAAGCAGCTTGGTTTGCTTTTCCAAAATTTACATCACCTGAGTTCAATTGGGGAGCAATTTTATATATGATTCCAGTTGCAATTGCACCTATTATTGAGCATATAGGTGATATGTATGCAATTGGAGGTGTTGCAAATAAAAAGTTTGTGAAAGATCCAGGTTTACACAGAACGTTATTAGGTGATGGTGTAGCAACTGCATTTGCTGGCTTTTTTGGAGGACCACCAAATACAACGTATTCTGAAGTAACAGGAGCTGTTGCTTTAACAAAAATTACTGATCCAAGAGTGTTACGTATTGCAGCTGTTACAGCAATTGTGTTTTCGGTTATAGGTAAAATTAGTGCTATTTTAAAAACAATTCCTTCGGCTGTTTTAGGAGGTATTATGTTGTTGCTTTTTGGTATGATTGCTAGTATTGGAATTAGAACATTAATAGATGCAAAAACAGATTTTTCAATTACTAGAAATCAAGTTATTGTTTCTATTATTTTAACCGTTGGAATTGGGGGTGCTCAAATAGGGTTTGGAAACTTTTCTTTAGCAGGAATTGGTTTGGCTTCTGTTGTTGGGGTAATTTTAAATTTAATTTTACCAAATAAATCTAAACCTATTAAGGGTAGTCATGTAGAAGAATAAATTTATAAAATGAAAAAAGCCTGTTTGATTGGTTTTTAAACTTTTCAAACAGTCTTTTTATGTAATTAAATAATTAAAGAATATTAATTTAAATTAGGTAAAACTACTTTGTCAATAACGTGAATAACTCCATTAGCAGTTTGTACATTTGTAGCTATAATATTACTTACTCTATCATTGGCGTCGGTTAACGTAGCGCCACCAGAGATGTTTGCAGTAATATCGCCACCTAGAGTAGTTACTGTCATATTATCAGTAAGCATTTCAGCAGTTACATTTGCACCACCTACAACGTGATGATTTAAAGTTGCGGTTAAAGTGGCACCATCAATATCAGATAAGCTATCAGCGCCAAGTTCCGTTAATAAAGCACTAAAAGCAGCATCAGTTGGGGCAAAAACAGTAAAAGGAGCGGGGTCAGTTCCATTTACAGTAGATAATACACTTACAAAATCAGGTTGGTCATCTCTAGTTAAGGCAGCTACTAAATTAGCAAAGCTATTATTTGAGGTTGCCATAGTAACAATAGTTGGTAATCCAATAATGGCATCTACTAAGTGAATAACACCGTTGTCTACATTATTGTCAGCGCCAGTTACAGTAGCAGTTCCATTAATTTTAACATCATTAGTTATGTCAATATACATACTCATATTAGCGCCGTTTGGAGTTGCAGTGGAAAGTGAACTAATATAACCATTAGCTAAATCACTAGATTGTACATTTCCTGCAACAACGTGGTTTAGTAGTATTTGTGTTAAAACATCAACAGGTACATCATCTAAAGAGTTAAATCCGGCATTTGTTAAAAAAGTAGCAAAAGCACTGTTATCGGGAGCAAAAACAGTGTAAGAAGTGTCACCACTTAAAGTTTCAACTAGGTCAGCTTTTTGTAAAGCAGCTAATAAGCTACTGTAGTTATCCATATTTGCAACTACAAAGTCAGCAATAGTATTTGTAGGTTGTTCTAACATTGGTAAAACCACTTTATCAATAACGTGAATAACACCATTAGCAGTTTGTACATTTGTAGCTATAATATTACTTACTCTACCATTGGCATCGGTTAACGTAGCGCCACCAGAGATGTTTGCAGTAATATCGCCACCTAGAGTAGTTACTGTCATATTATCAGTAAGCATTTCGGCAGTTACATTTGCACCACCTACAACGTGATGATTTAAAGTCGCGGTTAAAGTGGTACCATCAATATCAGCTAGGCTATCAGCGCCAAGTTCCGTTAATAAAGCACTAAAAGCAGCATCAGTTGGGGCGAAAACAGTAAAAGGAGCAGGATCAGTTCCATTTGCAGTAGATAATACAGATACAAAATCAGGTTGATCATCTCTAGTTAAGGCAGCTACTAAATTAGTAAAGCTACTATTTGAGGTTGCCATAGTAACAATAGTTGGTAATCCAATAACGGCATCTACTAGGTGAATAACACCGTTGTCTACATTATTATCAGCGCCAGTTACAGTAGCAGTTCCATTAATTTTAACGCCATTAGTTATGTCAATATACATACTCATATTAGCGCCGTTTGGAGTTGCGGTAGAAAGTGAACTAATATAACCAGTAGCTAAATCGCTAGATTGTACATTTCCTGCAACAACGTGGTTTAGTAGTATTTGTGTTAAAACATCAACAGGAACATCATCTAAAGAGTTGAAACCTGCACTTGATAAGAATTCGTCAAAAGCTGTATTATTAGGTGCAAAAACAGTAAAGATTTCATCACCACTTAAAGTTTCTACCAAATCAGTTTTTTGTAAAGCGGCTAAAAGGCTACTATAATTATCTATATTTTCAACTACAAAGTCTGCAATAGTATTTGTTTCAGGAGTTTTTATTGTATCATCGTCATCATCACAAGATAAAAAGCTAAGTGATAACATTATCGATACAAATACGGTAAGAATGTAAGGTGATTTTTTCATGGTTTAATATTTTTTAGTTTCGGCTAAGATATAAAAAATAAATAAATGTTTAACTAAATAAGATTAAAGCTAAACAAAATAAAATTAAACATTCCTTGTTGTAAATCGCTTGTATTTCGTGTTTTCGTATTTAAGGTATTAAAAATAAGTAAGTTATGTTTTTAAAATTCATTTATTTTGTTTAATATTTTTTATTAAAACTTTAACAAAATATTAATACTTGTGGTGGTTTGTTCATTGATTTAAGTTTAATTTAAAACAAAATTTCTTGTTTATGCATCAAAAAATTAAATATAAAATACTAAAAATAATGATGTTAAATAAAAATAAGTATATTTGTAAAATATAATAAATTAAAATTTTAATAAATGAGTAAAGGCACAGTAAAATTCTTCAATGAAACTAAAGGATTTGGATTCATCAAAGAAGACGACTCAAACAATGAACATTTTGTACACATTTCTGGTTTAATCGATGAGATTCGTGAAGGTGATGAGGTAGAATTCGATTTACAAGAAGGTAGAAAAGGAATGAACGCAGTAAACGTAAAAGTTATTTAATATAATTATTATCGATTATTTATTGTAAAGCCTATCAAATTTTGATAGGCTTTTTTTATGAATATTATTTTTAATATTAATTTAAGTTACTCATTTAAATTAACTTTTTGTTACTAAAAGTTATCAGTATCTTTGCATTCTAAATTTTTTAAAATGAAACGCGTAATAGTAGGTCTCTCTGGGGGTGTTGATAGTAGTGTAGCTGCATATCTGTTAAAAGAACAAGGTTATGAAGTTATTGGTTTATTTATGAAAAATTGGCACGATGACTCTGTAACAATTTCAAACGAATGTCCTTGGTTAGAAGATAGTAATGATGCTATGTTAGTTGCGGATAAATTAGGAATTCCATTTCAAGTTGTAGATTTAAGTGAACAATACAAAGAACGTATTGTAGATTATATGTTTAAGGAATATGAAATGGGGCGTACTCCTAATCCAGATGTATTGTGCAACAGAGAAATTAAATTTGATGTTTTTATGAAAATTGCATTGGATTTAGGAGCAGATTATGTTGCAACTGGACATTACTGTAGAAAAGGTGAAGAAACCATAAATGGAGAGCAGGTTTATAAATTATTGGGTGGTGTTGATGGAAACAAAGATCAATCTTATTTCTTATGTCAGTTATCACAAGAGCAATTGGCAAAAGCTTTGTTTCCTATTGGAGAATTAACAAAACCAGAAGTGCGTAAAATTGCTGCTGAGCAAGATTTAATTACTGCCGATAAAAAAGATTCTCAAGGGTTATGTTTTATAGGAAAGGTGCGTTTACCTGAATTTTTACAACAAAAATTAGAACCAAAAGAAGGTGTTATAGTTCAAATACCAGAAGATTCAACTATTTATAATAGAGAAATTCCCAATTTTAATTCTAAAGAAGAAGAATTGGCATTTTTTTCAAAAAAATATGAATACAAAGTTTCAGACGGTAAAATTGTAGGAAAACATCAAGGTGCTCATTATTTTACAAAAGGGCAACGTAAGGGATTGGCAGTTGGCGGTACAAAAGAACCTTTATTTGTAATAGATACAGATGTTATTGAAAATGTAATTTATACTGGTGAAGGTAAAAATCATAAAGGTTTATATCGCAATGTGCTATTTGTTTCTAATGAAGAGTTACATTGGGTTAGAAAAGATCTAGCATTAGAAAATGGAGCATCTACTCAGGTATTATCAAGAATTAGATACCGTCAAAAATTAGAAAAAGCAACTTTATATAAAGTTGAATCTGGTTTATATGTGCAGTTTGAGAATATGCAATCTGCCATTACTGAAGGTCAATTTGTTGCTTGGTATAAGAACGAAGAATTGCTTGGGTCTGGAGTAATTTCTTAATATTTAAAATTTTAAAATACTTGTTTAATAATAATTAGTACTTTACAACATATAAATTTTTAAAACTAAATAAAGTGAAAAATAAGTTATTAGTACTAATATTCTTTTTTTCAATAACTAATTTGTTTGCGCAAATTGAAGATGCTTGGGTGTATTTTAAAAATAAACCAAGTGAAACTTCGTATTATGCAAACCCATTAAATATGTTAAGTCAACGTGCTTTAGATAGAAGAACACGTTATAATATAGCATTAGATATTAAAGATGTTCCAATTGAACAGACATATATAACTGCAGTTATTAATGCTTCTGGTATTGCTGTTTTAGCAAAATCTAAATGGTTGAATGCACTACACATACAGGGAACAAAAGAAAATATTGATGCGTTGTTAAATTTAAAGTTATCAAATTTTAGTTTTATAGATTCTATTGAGTTTGCCAATAAAACCTTGAATAGCTCTAAGTCAAGTAAAGTTTTAAAACAGATTTCTAGAACCAAGAATAAATTGTTAGAAACAACAACTAATTTTACTTATGGAAATGCTGAAAATCAACTAATAATGTTGGGTGCAGAAACACTTCATGAAAATAGTTTTACAGGTTCAGGAATGCATATAGCAGTTCTGGATGCAGGATTTCCAAAAGTAGATGTTTTACTTGCTTTTAAAAGAATTAGAGATAACGGACAAATTTTAGGAGGTTATGATTTTGTAGATAGAACACCTCATATTTATGGAGGTGATTCGCACGGAACTTCAGTTTTATCTACAATGGCGGGGTATTTAGAAAGTGGAGTAGATGGAGCAACAACCAATTTTGTAGGTACAGCTCCAGATGCAAGCTATTATTTATTTAGAACGGAAAATGCTCCTGTTGAGGTTCGATTAGAAGAGAGTTTGTGGGTTGAAGCTGCTGAAAAAGCTGATAGTTTAGGTGTTGATGTTATTAATACTTCTTTGGGGTATTCAGTATTTTTTGACAATCCAGATCACAATTACGATTATAGTGATATGGATGGTAAAACTACATTTATTACTCGAGGCGCTGAAATTGCTTTTTCTCGAGGAATGATATTAGTTGCTTCAGCTGGAAATGAAGGAGGTGATTCTAATTGGCCTTATATAAATTCACCAGCAGACGCCCCTTCGGTTTTAACAGTTGGTGCGGTCAATGCTTCTGGTGCTATTGCTTCGTTTAGTTCATTTGGACCTACAGCAGATGGTAGGATAAAGCCAGATGTATGTGCGCAAGGGCAAGGTACCTATATAATTAATTCAGGAGGAAGTGCTGTAGCTGGTAACGGAACATCTTATTCATCACCGGTTTTAGCTGGAGTTGTTGCGTGTTTGTGGCAAGCTTTCCCAGATAAAACAAATACAGAAATAACACAATTAATAAGAGAATCGGCACATTTATACCCAGCTTCTACCAATCAAGAAGGGTATGGAATTCCAAATGTTTCTACTATTTTTGAAAATGCTTTTGATTTTGATGGTGATGGTATAAATAACGATTTAGATAAATGTCCAAACTCACCAGAGGGCGCATCAGTTGATAGTCAAGGTTGTCTGGTTTTACCAGCTACTAATTTTAAAATAGAAGTTATTAGCGAAACTTGCCCTGATGAAGATAATGGACAAATAAAAATTACTTCAGAAACTCCTTATAATTATTTAGTAACTATTAATGGTTTAAATTATTCATTTACAGATGAAAACATCTTAGAATTAACTGATTTACCAGTTGGTTTGTACGAGATTTGCATTACTCTTGAAGAACAAGATTATGAACAATGTTATAGTTTAGCTATTGAAGAAGCTAATGTTATTTTAGGAAAAGTAGCGGTTACTTCTAATAATGCTATTATAGAAATAAATAAAGGAACTCCTCCATTTATAGTTTATTTAAATGGTAAAGAAATGATGAAAACATTGAATACCAATTTTGAATTAGAAATTAATCAGGGTGATTTAATTCAAGTGAAAACAAGTATTGTTTGTGAAGGTGTTTTTTCAAAAGAAATCGAAACTATAAATTTGTTAACTGTTTTTCCAAATCCAGTTACAAATACAATAAATTTTAATTTCCCTAGCGATATAACAGCATTAAATATTTCTATTTATACAACTCTAGGAAATACTATTATAGAAAGTAAAGTAGTAAAATCTAATCCAACAATGGTTATTTCACATTTACCTAAAGGAATTTATTTTTTACAAGTGAAATACAATAATAAAGTCAAAATATTTAAAATTATTAAAGGCTAAATGAAAAATACAATTACACAATTATTCAGAATAAAATATCCAATTATTCAAGCAGGAATGGTTTGGAATAGTGGTTGGAAATTAGCATCAGCAGTAAGTAATTCAGGAGGTTTAGGGTTAATAGGTGCAGGTTCTATGTATCCTGATGTTTTAAGAGAACATATTCAAAAATGTAAAAAAGCAACAGAAAAACCTTTTGGGGTAAATGTACCTTTATTGTACCCTAATATTGAAGAAATTATGCAAATAATTGTAGAAGAAGGTGTTAAAATAGTTTTTTCTTCAGCTGGAAATCCAAAAACGTGGACGCCTTTTTTAAAAGAAAATGGTATTACTGTTGTTCACGTAGTAAGTAGTGTAAAATTTGCATTAAAATCTGAACAAGCTGGTGTAGACGCTATTGTAGCTGAAGGTTTTGAGGCAGGTGGTCATAATGGGAGGGAAGAAACTACTACATTTACATTAATTCCTATGGTAAAAGAAAAATTATCAATTCCTATTATAGCTGCTGGAGGAATTGCATCAGGTAGAGGTATGTTGGCAGCTATGGTTTTAGGTGCAGATGGTGTTCAAATAGGAAGTAGATTTGTAGCGAGCACAGAATCTTCTGCACATATTAATTTTAAAAATGAAGTTATTAATACACAAGATGGAGGAACGCAATTAACGCTGAAAGAACTAGCACCTACTAGGCTTATAAAAAATTCATTTTATAATGAACTTCAAGAATTGTATCAACAAAAACCAACGGTTGAACAATTAAAAGAAAAATTGGGTAGAGCCAGAGCTAAGAAAGGTATGTTTGAAGGTGATTTAGAAAATGGTGAATTAGAAATTGGTCAAATTGCCGGATTAATAAATGAGATAAAACCAGCTGCTGAAATTGTACAAGAAATTATAGGTGAGTTTGAAGCTGTAAAAAAATCGTTTTGTTAAAACATTAAATTTAACTTAACAGGCATTAAAACTTGTTAGGTTAATATTTTTCACTTGTACCATTTTTAGATATAATATTAATTATACATAAAGGTATTACTTTTTATCAACCTGTTTTTTAGCTTGTTTTGGAGGCATTGGTCCACGTAAATGAATAATCAATCCGTTTAAAAAATTACGTAAAAATTGATCTCCACATTCCATATATTTTGGATGGTCTTCACTTCTAAAAATAGCGCCTAGTTCGCTTTTACTAACTTTAAAGTCAACTAGTTCACAAATTTTTATAATATCTGTATCACGTAATTTATGAGCTACGCGTAATTTTTTAAAAATGTCATTATTTGTTAATCCCATATGGCAAAGTTAATTTTTTTAAAATTATAAACTAGACTTTAGTTTGTTTAAGTTCTAATTGCATTTGTTTTACTGTTTGTGTACTATTATCGTGACTCCAGCCAGGAGGGCCAAAAGTGTACATAAATTTATGATACCAATTTTTTGATTTTTTAGTATCGTTCCAGATATCTTTGTATTCGTGTGTTAAAATAACCCAAGGGTTATAAGAGTCAGGAGCGTGAGTAACACCATATTCAACTTTAATATTCTCATCTAATTCTTTCCAAGTTCCAAAAATTTTATCAAAAATATTTAAAAAACCTCCGTGGTTTTTATCCATATATTCAACATTTTTTGCGTGGTGTACTTGGTGCATTGTATGCGTATTAAAAACTTTCTCTAGAAAGCCCATTTTTGGTATGTAAACTGAGTGTAATTGAAATTGCCAAAGGGCTTCAATACCAAGACAAACTACTACCATTTCTGGTCTAAATCCTAATGCAGGAATCCACATATAAAATAAGGGTTTGTATAAAATTGTAAACCACCCGTTACGTACCGCAGTTCCTAAGTTAAAATTGTCTGATGAATGATGTACAATATGTGCAGCCCATAAAAACCGAACCATATGGTTTTGCCTATGAAACCAATAATATGTAAAATCGTCTAATAGTTGACAAGCAATCCAAATATACCAAGCATATCCAAATGATTGCCAGCCCATTATATTGGTTCTTACACCATTAATTTCGGGATTGAATATTTCAAAAACAATATTAAAAATTACAATTGCAGAAATAGTTTTTATTAAGGGAGCAATTACCGCAGAACCAATACCCATAAAAAGGCTGGCTCCTAAATCTTTCCATTCGTATAGATTTTTCTTATTGTGGGTTTTGCTATAAGTTAGTTCTAGTAAAATTAATGCTAAGAAGCAAGGTACTCCATACACTAATGGGTTGGTGAAATCCATTTATTGGTTTTAAATTGTTAAAAGGTGGAATATAGGTATATTTTATGGAACCAATGTATTTACAAGGGTTATTTATAATTTAATAAAATATAGCTATCGTTGTTTATTAGAATTACTTTATTAAAAAAAACTAATAAACGTATGTTATTTTAATTATTAACAGGTATTTTAATTTCGTATAATTTGCGAGATTTATTATTTAATTTGTTTTCACGTAACCAAGAATTATGGTATTTTAAAATTTTGTAATTAATTCCTAAGTTTTTAGAAAATTCAGCAATATTGGCAATTGCAGTATCAACTTTAATAATTTTAGTTTCTTCTAAAGCATATAAATCTTCTTCGTCAAAAATAAAACCATATTTATTTGGGTTAGATAGTATTTCTTTTACAGCAACTATTCTAGGTAAATATCTACTTGTTTCAGATACTAAAAGTAAATCGTAATAATCATCAACTTTTTGAGCTTTAAGTCTTCTAGAAATCCCCGCATTTCCAGCATTGTAAGCCGCAGCTGCTAATGTCCAACTACCAAATCGCTTTTTAGAAGCATTTAAATAATCACAAGCTACTTGTGTTGCTTTTTCTAGATGGTAACGTTCATCAACATTTGAATTAACCTCTAAGCCTTTTTCTTTGGCAGTAGAGCTCATTATTTGCCAAAAACCTTTAGCTCCAGCAGGTGAAGTTACATCTTGTAAACCACTTTCAATTACTGCTAAATATTTAAAATCATCTGGGATTCCATTTTTAGCTAAAATTGGTTCTATAATTGGAAAATATTTATTTGCTCTTTTAAATAAAAGTAATCCATTAGATTGCCAGTATGTATTTACTAACAATTCACGATCTATACGTTCTCTAATATCTCCTTTTTCAATAGGTACATGTTCTCCTGCAAATTCTAAGTTAGAAGGTATTTTTAGCGCTCTAATTTTATAGCTTTCACTGGTATTAGAGTTGTTGTTTACGGTTTCTTCATTATTTGAAGATTCTGTAGCTGTTTTAGAGGTGTTTTCTGTTGCAAAAATCAATAAAGAACTTACCATAATAATGGCGACTAATCCTAAAATTTTAATTGTATTTTTCATGGGTATATTTTAATTTCTTATGTTTTGTATTTGCTATAATTTGTAAAATAATAGGGGTTAAATTTTTACTGTGGATAATTTACAAATTTATTTGAATTTACAAAGTGAATGAAACTATTTTAACAAAAATAATACGATTTTAACTAAAATTGAAGTAAATAATAGAATTTAATTGTTTTTGATTGAAAAATATACATAAAAACTCTTAGCTATAGAACTATAGTAGTATGTTTCTATGTTTTAAAATTAATATTTATTTTAATCATTAAATCCTTGAGATTATAGAATTGATAGCCTAAGAAACATAATGCTATTGTTAGCTGTAATAAAACCGTAAAAAATAAAATAAATAGCTACTAATTTATATAGTTTTATAGTATTTTAGGGGAATGAAAAGTTTAATATCTACATGTCTCTTTTTTGTTATTTTTAGTTTTTCCCTATTGGTATCTTGTACTTCAAAAGAAGAATTAAAATCTTCAAATAATATTGCTGTGGATTCTATAGGTATTTTCATGAAAAAGATGAAAAATGATACTCTAGACTTAAAAACTCGATTAAATGCAGCAAATAAATCTTTGAAATGGGTATCTGAAACAAAAGATAGCTCATACAAAAAAGATATTCTAGCTTATAAAATTTATTTGTTTATAAATGTTAGGAAATATGACAGTGCTGTTCATATTTCAAAAGAGTTATTGCATAAATCAATAGAGGAAAAGGATTCAACATCCATTGGGTTAAATTATACTAGAATTGCATATTACTTTAACAGAAATCAACAAAAAGATAGTGCATATTACTATTATAATTTAATTAAAAATGAGTATTTAACATACATCGATAGTATTACAAGAGGTAATAACTTTTTAGAAATGGCCATTATTGAGCGTACTTATGGAGATTATAGTGCAAGTGATTATTCAGGCTCTTTAGCTTTGAATTATTATGGCGACAAAAGCCCAAATACCTCAGCAAGTGTTTATAATAATTGGGCAATTTCTTCAAAATCACAAGGGGCACTAGAGGATGCATTAATTTTTTATAAAAAAGCGATCGATTTAACCACTTCAAAACAACAAAAAATACTTATAGCAAATAACTTAGCTGTTACCTACAGAGAAATAGGAGATTATAATTCTTCCATAAAAATTTTAGATAGTTTACTAAAAGATACTATAACTCTTTTTAGAACAAAAGCTAGGGTTATTGACAATTTAGCATATACCAAATGGTTGGCGAAAAAGGAAGAAAATGTATTACCTGCACTAGAAAAAGCTTTAGAAATGCGATTGCAAGAAAATGATTTATGGGGATTAATAGCAAGCTATGCTCACCTTTCAGCATATTTTAAAAAATTAAGTCCTAAGATTTCATTGTCTTATGCTTCTAAATTGTATGATGTGGCAATTCGTCAAAAAAGTATCCCAGACCAATTAGACGCACTACAAAAAATTATAGAATTAGAAGATTCAGAAAAAGCAAAGGAGTATTATAGTACTTATGTGCATTTAAACGATAGTTTGCAAAAGACAAAGCTATTAGCCAAAAATCAATTTGCAAAAATTAAATATGAAAGTGATAAAAATCAAAAAGAGAACTTACAATTAAAAATTGCGCAAGAAGCGAGTAAATTACAATTAGAAAAAGAGAAAACCAGAAATATAATTGGAGTTGTTTCAAGTGGTGCAGTTGTTCTTGGTTTATTAGGTTTTTTATATTATCGTAAACAAAAACACAAACAAGAAAAAAGAATAGAAGTTTATAATACGGAAACTCGAATTGCAAAAAAAATTCATGATGAAGTAGCAAATAATGTTGTAAATATTATGAATAAAGTTCAATATACTTCAGCATCTAAAGAAGTACTTTTAGATGATTTGGAAAATGTATATATGTTAACTCGAAATATATCACATCAAAACAATATTATTGAAACAGGAGATAAGTTTGTAAATTCTTTAAAATCCATGCTTTCTAGTTTTAATAATAATAGAACTACTGTTATTATAAAAAAAATTAATGAGGCAGCATTAGAATTAGTATCAAACGATAAACAAATAGAAATTTATAGAGTTTTACAGGAGTTAATGGTAAATATGCAAAAACATAGTGAAGCTACTTTAGTTGCAATTTCATTTAAAAATGATAATAAAAACTATGCTATTAATTATTCAGATAATGGAAAAGGAGTTGATAAAGTAGACTTAAATTTAAAAAATGGTATTAAAAATGTGGAAACCCGTATTAAATCTATAAATGGTATTATTAATTTTGAAACATCCTTAAATAAAGGGTTTAAAGTTTTTATAAGTTTTAAAAGATAAATAACATGTTTAAAAAGGTTCTAATAGTTGAGGACATGGACTTTATTAATAGTGGAATAAAGTCTGAATTATTAAAATTAGATATTCAAGAAATTCAATATGTTCAGTATTGTGATGAAGCATTATTAAAGTTAAAAAGTGCAAAATTAAATAACGATCCTTTTGATTTATTAATTAGTGATTTGTCTTTTGATAATGATTCAGTAGAGCAAAAAATAACATCAGGAGATGAGCTTATAAAAGTAGTTAGAAATGAATTTCCAACTTTAAAAATTGCCGTTTTTTCTGTAGAAGATAAACCCTTTAGAGTACAAACATTGTTTAATGAATACGGTGTTAATGCGTATGTTTGGAAAAGTAGAGAAGGCTTACGAGAGCTTAAAAAAGCAATTCAATTAATTTTTAGTTCTAATAAATCTTATATTTCACCACATGTTTCTGGCGCATTATATAAAAATAATACTGTTGAAATATCTGACTACGATTTATTTTTAATTGAATGTATTTCAAAAGGATATTTACAAGAAGAGATAAGTGTTAAATTAAAAGAAAAAGAATGGACGCCTACAAGTGTAAGTAGTATTGAGAAAAGATTAAAATTTTTGAAAGAACATTTTAATGCAAATAATCCAGCACACTTGGTTTCTATAACTAAAGATTTAGGGCTGATTTAATAAAAATCTTAAATAAAACAAACAGCCTTACGGATTTCCGTAAGGCTGTTTGTTTTTTAGGTATTAAATTTGAGGAGTTAATAATATAAAGATTAAGAACTAAAATAAGTTAAAGTAGAATTGCTAAAAGATAAATCAACCAAATAGTATACAAAATTTAAAAATAGTTTTTAATTGATTTTAGACCTTGCGGGAAGCCATAAGGTTTATTTTTTTGGTATAAATTAAAAAATAAGCATAAAAAAACTTCGAGCAATTAAACTCGAAGTTTTATATTTTTAAAAAAATAGTTTTAATTATTCTTTTTAGACAAACTATACGATAGACTAAAAATTAATTGTTCAGGTCTAGAATCTAATGTAAACGTTTCACCAGCATCTGTCCACTCAGCTTCATTTTCACTTAAACCTCTTTCGTATCTAACGTCAAAGCCAAATCTTCCTATTTCTAAAGAAGCACCAATATTAACGCCAACAGAATATTCATTTTCAACATCACCAATACTTACACCTTCCAAATCATTGTCTAAAATATATTGAAAAGCAGGACCTGCAAAAATGTTTAAAGGGCCAATTACTTTAAAACCAACTAATACAGGAACATCTAATTTAGAAATTTTATAATCTTCTGTATTGCCTGTGTTTAGTTCATATTCACTAGTTGTTTTAGTATATAATAATTCAGGACGAATATAGATTCCTCCTAAATCTAATTTTCCATAGAAACCTACATTAAATCCAGATTTTCCTTTTCCTTCGTTTTTATAGATATTATCAACTTCACTTGTAAATTCTTTAAGATCTCCATTTGTATTATAGCTTAAACCGCCTTTAATACCGAAATCGTTTTGGGCATTTACTAGCATTATTGAAGCTAAAAATAGCATTGAAAATAAGAATGATTTTTTTTTCATCTTTATATATTTTGGGTTATTATATCTAATAAAACGAAAAAAACAAGTTATTATTTTCTCTTAATTACTTTTTCAACAGCAGTAACTATAGCTTTATCATTTAATTTATATTTTTCCATTAATTGTGCTGGAGTTCCAGATTCACCAAAACTATCGTTAACTGCAACAAATTCTTGTGGCACTATATTATTTTGAACTAACAATCTAGAAACACTTTCACCTAAGCCACCTATAATATTGTGTTCTTCAGCAGTTACAATACAACCTGTTTTTGCAACAGATTTTAAAATAGCTTCATCATCTAGAGGTTTAATTGTATGAATATTAATTACTTCAGCATTAATTCCTTTAGCTTCTAACTTTTCCGATGCTTGTAAAGCTTCCCATACTAAATGGCCTGTTGCTACAATAGTAACATCAGTTCCTTCTGTAAGTTGAATTGCTTTTCCAACAATAAACTCTTCATTTTCTGGCATAAATACTGGTACTACAGGACGTCCAAATCGTAAATAAACAGGACCATCATAATCTGCAATAGCAATAGTAGCTGCTTTAGTTTGGTTATAATCACAAGTATTAATAACAGTCATTCCAGGTAACATTTTCATTAATCCAATGTCTTCTAATACTTGATGCGTTGCACCATCTTCTCCTAAGGTTAAACCTGCATGAGAAGCACATATTTTTACATTTTTACCTGAATATGCAACAGATTGACGAATTTGATCGTAAACTCTACCAGTTGAGAAATTTGCGAAAGTACCTGTAAAAGGAATTTTACCACCTATTGTTAAACCAGCAGCAATACCAATCATATTAGCTTCTGCAATCCCAATTTGAAAAAATCTTTCAGGATGATTTTCAATAAATTTTTCCATTTTTAACGAACCAATTAAATCGGCACAAAGGGCAACTACGTTTTCGTTTTTATCTCCTAATTCAGCTAATCCAGCTCCAAAACCTGATCTTGTATCTTTTTTTTCGGTGTATGTGTATTTTTTCATTATATATTTATTAAAAATCGCTCAAAAATAATGATTATTTATGGTATCAACTTAAATTTTTATTAATTCTTCATATAATTTATGAACAGGCAAGCCCATTACATTAAAATAACTACCTTCAATCTTTGTAACGCCTATTAAACCTATCCATTCTTGAATACCATAAGCACCTGCTTTATCATAAGGTTTGTAATTTTCAACATAGTATTCAATTTCGTTTAGTGTTAATTGTTTAAAATAAACATTAGTTTTATCTGAAATTAAGGTTTCATTATTTTTTGTTTTAATACAAATTGAAGAATAAACTGTGTGTTTTTTTCCAGATAACCCTTGTAACATTTCAATTGCTTCTGAAGCATTTTTAGGTTTTTCTAATGCTTTATTATTATGCCAAACAATGGTGTCTGCTGTAACAATTATATCGTTTTCAGAAATTTCATTTGTAAAAGAGGCCGCTTTTAATTTGCATAAATAATTAGTAATTTCTTCTTTTTTTAAGTTTGTATTGTAGGTTTCTTCAACCTCTTTAACTTTTATGGTAAAATTTACGCCTAGTTCTTTAAATAATTCGTGGCGCCTTGGTGAACCTGAAGCTAATATTATATTTTTAGTTATTAATTTGTTTTGTAGCATTTTTAATGAAAGATTGAAAATATTGTTAAAGTATTTATTCCTAAAAACAGATTAACCTGTAATAAGGTAATTATTTTTTTAAAGTCATTTTTTTTCTTTGCAGTATGCAATTTTATTACTGCGTAAAGGAAAGGTAGAAAAACAGCAATTAATAAATATAGTATGGTAAATTTATAAATTTCACTAAAATTAACGATTATTATAAGCAAAATACTAATAGGGATTAAGCTAAAAATAAATGTAATTTTTTGTGTTCTGTTAATGCCTAATACAATTGGTAAAGTGTTTACTTTTAAAGCGTAGTCTTTATTTATGTTTTTAATATTTTTAATTGATTGTTGAATTAAACTAATGCAAAAAATATAAAAGCTAAGTATTGAAATTATATTGAAAGCTAATTTTTGATTTGCATCTTTTAGTGAAAAATCAAGCTCAAAAATGACTAAAATAATGATATTAATACTAATTAAAAATACACTGATTAAATTTCTAATTAAAGGTATTTTATTTAGCTTTTTGGCATAAAAAAAATGTAATAAAGCAATTCCTATAAATATAAATGAAAGTGTTGGTTTTTCAATTTTTAAGCAAAAAAGAAGACCCAAAGCTATTCCTATTGTATTTGTTATTTTATATAATTTGAGCGTTTTTTCTTTGGTTGTAATTAATTTTTTTTGATTATTAATTTTATCTAAAAAATTAGTTTCAAGTGTGTTTATTATAAAGCCAGCAGTGGTAATTAATAGTATTGAAATTAATAAAATATAAAAAGAAAATAAATTTAGTGTTGTTTCAATCGAAAGTGAAGGTAAAAACAGTAGTTTAATTAATAGAAAGACATAAATAATGAGCAGTAAATTTTTCCAATGAATTAATTTAAAATAAACTACACTATTCATTTAATTTTAGTTAAAATTCTTTTTTATTCTAGCTAAATCTCGTTTATTATCTCGGTCTTTAATTACTTCACGTTTGTCGTAGTTTTTCTTTCCTTTACACAATGCAATTTCAAGTTTTGCCCAACCTTTATCTGTTAAAAATAACCTTAAAGGTATTATAGTTAAACCAACATTTTGAACTTCTTTTTGCAGCTTTTTAAGCTCTTGCTTATTTAATAATAATTTACGTTCACTTTTTGGGCTATGGTTGTATGCATGTCCATAAAGGTATTCTTCAATAAACATATTAATTGCAAATAACTCACCTTTTTCGTTAAACTCGCAAAAACTTTCTGTTATGCGGGCTTTACTTTCACGAATCGATTTAATTTCAGTACCCGTTAATTGAATTCCAGCAACGTATTTATCTAAGATCTCGTATTCAAAACGAGCTTTTTTATTTTGTATGTTAATTTTCTTCTGCATAAGACTACAAATATACTATAAATAGATTCTAAAACATATACTTATTACTAGTTGGAAATACAGACTTTTAAATTTCAATATTTAGTAAAATAGTACTTTTATTATTTTCTGAAATTGTTACAATATAAAGGTTGGAATTATTACGATCTTCTATTTCGGGATATTTATCTTCACCTAAAACCTTATTTACAAATTTTGGAGTTGTATTGCTGTGTCCAACAACTAATACGGTTTTTCCTTTAGTTAGAGTTTTAAAATCTTCGTTGTATAAATCGCTAGGATTATAAAATTGAATTTCTAAATTTTTACTTTTAGCAGTAGGCAAAGCTGTTTGAGTGGTTCTGTTATAATTTGTTGAAAAAATATAATCAAATTCAATATTTTTAAAAGTTTTACTCCAATTTAAAGCTCTATCAACTCCTTTTTCTTTAAGATTTGGATTTTTGTTTGATGGATTTAAACGGTTTTTTTCGGCATGTCTAATAAAATAATAGGTTGTAATTTCTGATGAATTTTCTTGTGCATTTAAAGTAACACTACATATTAAAACTGAAATAATTAAGAAAAACTTACCTAATGAGAATTTAAAAAACATAGTTGAAAAATTTAAGTTTCAAAAATACATAAAAAAAGAGAGAACAACTGTTCTCTCTTTTTCATTTATTGAATCTCAATTAATTTAGGAGGCGTAGGTTTTGCTTCTTCCTTTTTAGGAATTGTAATTTTTAATTCACCATTTTTATAAGCTGCTGAAATTTGATCACTTTCAACAATGTTTTTAGGTAAATTAAAACTTCTTTCAAAAGACTGATAACTATATTCTTTACGAGTATATTTATCGTTGTTTTCTTCATTTTCTACAGTTTTTTCAGAAGAGATTGTTAAAACATTGTTATTTAAATTAATTTTAAAATCATCTTTACTCATTCCTGGAACAGCTACTTCAACTGTAAATTCATTTTCATTCTCTTTAATGTTTACAGCCGGTAATGTAGTATTGGTGTCTGAATAATTAGATAAAGACCAATCTCTAAAAAAATCGTCAAAAATAGATGGCATTGCAGGAATGCCTGAACTTTTTAATAACATAACTTTTAAATTTTATGGTTAAACATTATTTTATAAGAATAATTACAATAAAAATGCCAATGTAAAAAGTAAGTCAAAATTTCATTTTTATCATTGTAAAATGTCATTTTGACTTTTGACTGTCAGTTGTTTAGCTAAAAAAAACTCCTTTCTAAAAACAGAAAGGAGTTTGTGTTAAAAATAGTATAGTTTATTTATTTCTAAATACAATTTTATCATCAAAAGCATCTAATAAAATATGACTATCAGAAGTTATTCTTGCAGATAAAATTTCTTTAGATAATTCATTTAAAATATCCTTTTGAATCACTCTTTTTACTGGTCTTGCACCAAATTGAGGGTCAAAACCTTTATTGGCAAGAGCATCAACTAAATCATCAGTATATTCAATATGTATATCCTGTGCTTTCAACATTTTTATTAAACCATTTAATTGCAATTTTACTATTTGATGAATTTCTGCTAAATTTAAAGGTGTAAACATAATAACCTCATCAATTCTATTTAAAAATTCAGGTCTAATAGTTTGTTTTAATAAGCCAACAACTTCAATTTTAGTAGCTTCAGTAATAAGATCTCTATTTTCCATATCCATTTTTTCAAACTTTTCTTGAATAATATGAGCTCCCATATTTGAAGTCATGATAATAATGGTATTTTTAAAATCTGCAACTCTACCTTTATTATCGGTTAATCGTCCTTCATCTAATACTTGTAATAAAATATTAAAAGTATCGGGATGTGCTTTTTCAATTTCATCTAATAAAATTACTGAATATGGTTTACGTCTAACAGCTTCTGTTAATTGTCCACCTTCATCGTAACCAACATATCCTGGAGGCGCACCAACCAATCTACTAACGGCATGGCGTTCCTGGTATTCACTCATATCAATACGAGTTAAAGAGCTTTCATCATCAAATAAATAAACAGCTAATGCTTTTGCAAGTTCTGTTTTACCTACACCTGTTGTTCCTAAAAATAAAAAGGAACCTAAAGGTTTTTTAGTGTCTTGTAATCCAGCTCTTGAACGTCTAACAGCATCTGAAACTGCAACAATTGCTTCTTCTTGTCCTACAACTCTTTTGTGTAATTCTTCTTCTAGATGCAATAATTTTTCTCGATCACTTTGTAGCATTTTTGTTACTGGAATTCCCGTCCATTTAGCTACAACTTCTGCAATATCATCTCTAGTTACTTCTTCATTAATTAAAGCTGAATCTTGATTTTTAGCTATTTCATTTTGAAGTTTTTCAAGTTTTTCTTGAGCATCTTTTATTTTTCCATACCTAATTTCTGCAACTTTTCCATAATCGCCTTCGCGTTCGGCACGTTCTGCTTCTAGTTTAAAATTTTCAATAGCTTCTTTATTGCTTTGAACGCTATCTACTAATTCTTTTTCGCTTACCCATTTTGCATTTATTTCGTTTCTGTTTTCTTTTAAATTGGCAATTTCTTTTTTAAGTGAAGCTAATTTTTTTTCATCCTTTTCGCGTTTAATAGCTTCAATTTCAATTTCTAATTGCATAATTTTACGATCCAAAACATCTAATTCTTCAGGTTTTGAATTAATTTCCATACGTAATTTTGAAGCAGCTTCATCCATTAAGTCAATAGCTTTATCTGGTAAAAACCTGTTTGAAATATAGCGTTGTGATAGTTCTACTGCAGCTATAATTGCTTCATCTTTTATTTGTACTTTATGGTGATTTTCATATTTTTCTTTTATTCCACGTAAAATTGAAATGGCACTTTCAGTATCTGGTTCATCAACAATTACCTTTTGAAATCTACGTTCTAAAGCTTTATCTTTTTCAAAATATTTTTGATATTCATCTAAGGTAGTTGCACCAATTGCTCTTAATTCACCACGAGCTAAGGCAGGTTTTAAAATATTTGCCGCATCCATAGCACCTTGACCACCACCAGCACCAACTAAGGTGTGAATTTCATCAATAAAAAGCACAATTTCTCCTTCTGCAGATGTTACTTCTTTTATTACAGATTTTAAACGTTCTTCAAATTCACCTTTATATTTTGCCCCTGCAATAAGTGCTCCCATATCTAAAGAGTAAATTTGTTTTCCTTTTAAATTTTCTGGAATATCTCCTTTAATTATTCTATGTGCTAAGCCTTCTGCAATCGCAGTTTTACCTGTACCAGGTTCACCAACTAACATTGGGTTGTTTTTTGTTCTACGTGATAGAATTTGAAGAATTCTACGAATTTCTTCATCTCTACCAATAACAGGATCTAGTTTACCATCTTTTGCTAATTGATTTAAATTTTTAGCAAATTTATTTAAAGAATTGTATGTTTCTTCGGCGCTTTGCGATGTTACTTTGCTTCCTTTACGTAATTCTGAAATTGCAGCTTGCATTCCTTTATCTGTGATACCTTGATCTTTTAATATTTGAGAAGTTGTATCTTTTGTATTTAAAATGGCTAATAATAAATGTTCTATTGAAACAAATTCATCTTTTAAATCATTAGCTTCATTTGTAGCTGTAGTTAACATTTTTGAAGCGTTTCTAGACAGGGTAGTGTCTCCACCACCTGTAACTTTAGAATAACTTTCTATGGTTTTGTCAATTAAGCTTTTTAACAGTTCTATATTTATTCCTAATTTTTTAAAAATAAAAGGAGTAACATTTTTATCAACTTCAAAAATACCTTTTAAAATATGTGAATTTTCAATTTGTTGATGACCTAAATTTTGTGCAATCTGCTGTCCTTTTTGGATAGCTTCTTGCGATTTTATTGTAAATTTATTAAAGTTCATAACGTTTTATATTTTTTGTATTTATATTTGTAGTTTCAAAAAATAGTCCAATTGAGATGAAAGCTTTAAAAAGGTCATTTTGTCTTGTTTTTAAGGGGTTTAACGACAATTTGTCTATTTTTAAAACTAATTAAACGCCTTATTAAAGGTAGTGAAAAATAAAAAAATATGGGAATTTTAGGTGGTATTTTTGAATCAAATAATAAAAATAATTTTAACTGGATTCCTCTTACAGAAACGAGTCAACTAAAGGAAATTGTTGAATTATCTAAAGATAAATTGGTAATAATTTTTAAACACAGTACACGTTGTGGAATAAGTAGTGGAGTGCTTTCTAAATTTGAAAAGTCTATGGATACTACATCAGATACGGTTGCTTTTTATTATTTAGATTTATTAAAATATAGAACTATTTCAAACGAGATTGCACAGAAATTTAATGTGGATCATCAATCGCCACAAGCTATTTTTTTAAAAGATGGGGTAGTGGTGAACCATGCATCACATTATGATATTATTTCAAAAGCAATTAATGAGATTTAAGGGGTGAATTTATTGGTTATAACAATATCTTTAATTTTATTTTTTAAGTCTTCACCACAGTCAAATATCATTTGTTCATTGCTTGGAAATGGAACATATTTGTTAGCTATTAAGTCTAAATATTTTTTATCTAAAGCGCTTTTATTTCCTTTGTAAGTACCGTATTTATTTTCAAAAATAAACTGGCTTGTTAAAGGATAACTATCAATTAATTGTTTTGTGTTTAAATCAAAATAATTAACGATACCAGTTACTTGAACCGTTTTATATTGTTCTATTTCTTTAACAGTACATGTAATTGTTTTATAAACGTCTACTTTAATATTTTTTCCTAAGCTATCTTTTTCATATTTCCAGCCATCAATAATTTGTTTACTTTTAAATATTTCTTTTTCATGAATTTGTTCTGGAGAAATATTAATGTCCCTAAAAATAATTTCCATTTCATAGTCGTATTCTAATTCTGGGTAATTTTTTGTATTAAAAACAGTCCATAAATTATTTAATTGGTAAGTGTCAAAGTTTAATAAGTCTGCTTCTAAATTTTTAGGTATAACTTGTTTGGTTTTATTTTTAAGTGCAACATAAATATAATCTGTCCCTTTTATATGGGCTTCTTCAATTAAATTGTTTGTTGTTTTGTAGTTAGGGTTTAACTCGTTTAAATAATTTAAATTATTAAAAGCAACTCTATAATCCATTTTATTACGAGCATTCGTAATTAATTGTTTTGCGTTTGTGTATATGTGTTCAGACAAGTTATTTTTTGCATTTAAAATTGCATCAGTATAATCTGTTAATGAAATTTCAGCATTTCTTTTTTCAGAAAGTACAGTTAATGGAAGTAATGGTTTAATTTGTTCTTGTCTGTTTTTTAGGTTTAAATATGTGGTATATATTTCTTCTAAATTAGCAGGATTACCATCTTTTTTTAAAAATGAAATATATTCTAAATCTTTAATTGTAGCCTTTTTATATGCTTCTTCTAACAATAAAACATATTCTTGATTGCTTTTTTTTGTTTTATTATTTTTTAAATTTTTTAATGAAATAGCTATGGCATCATCATAATTTCCATAATTGATAGCTTTTTGCGTTTTTTTTATGCTAGAGCAAGAAACTGTAGCAATAGCTATAAAAATTAAGAGTAATTTTTTAATCATAAAGTAAATTTATTTATATGTAAAATTGACAATTCAATAGTGATGCCAATATATAATAAACCTCTAAAAAAATGTTTTAGAGGTTTATTAATTTAAACTATAATTATTTAAAGTTTAATTGGAGGTAAAATTTTACCTGTACATTTTCCAAAACCAATTCTACCTTTTTTATTTTCACAATAACCACGTAAAATTAAATTATCGCCATTGTTTAAATATGTGCGTGTAGTTCCATCTTTTAAAGTAATAGGTTTTTCTCCGCCCCAAGTAAGTTCTAATAAAGAACCAAAACTGTCTTCTGTAGGCCCAGAAATTGTTCCACTACCCATTAAATCACCAGCTCTAACATTACAGCCATTTATGGTATGATGCGCTAATTGTTGCGCCATTGTCCAGTATAAATATTTAAAATTAGAGTTGGTTAAAGTATTTAAATCGCCATTTTCAGTTTCTATCGTTACTTCTAATTTTATATCAAAGCTATTGTTTGTGTTTTTAGGTTGTAAATAAGGCAAAGGTTCAATTTCTTGTTTTGGACTTTCGCATCTAAATGGTTCTAAAGCGTCTAAAGTAACAATCCAAGGTGAAATTGTTGAAGCAAAGTTTTTAGATAAAAATGGTCCTAAAGGAGCGTTTTCCCAAGTTTGAATATCGCGCGCACTCCAATCGTTTAGTAATACCATTCCAAAAATATTTTCTTCGGCTTCATTAATATTAATAGGTTTACCTAAATCGTTAGCAGAAGTTGTAATAAACGCAATTTCAAGTTCCATATCTAATTTTTTAGAAGGTCCAAATTCAGGAGTTGACGCATTGTCTAATAATGTTTGCCCGTAAGGTCTTCTTATATTAGTTCCAGAAACTACAACTGATGAAGAACGCCCGTGATAACCAACAGGTATATGAAGCCAATTTGGTATTAAAGCTTCGTCTTTTCTTTTAAATATTTTTCCAACATTTGTAGCATGTTCTTTACTAGAATAAAAATCTGTATAATCACCAACATCAATTGGCATTAACATTTCAACTTCGTTAACGTCAAAGATTATTACATCTCTATGTTTTTTATTATCACGTAAACTTGAATTTTTAGCATCAAAAACTTCAGCAATTCTATTTCTTACTAAACGCCAAGTTTTTCTACCATCTGCAATAAAATCGTTTAAAGAATCTTGCATAAAAATGTCATCCGTTAAAGGGATTCCATTAAAATATCCTAACTGATGAAATGCGCCTAAATCAATAGCATATTCACCTATTCTAGTACCAATTGTAATAATATCATCTTTTGTAATAAAAACCCCAAAAGGGATATTTTGAATTGGAAAATCACATCCCTCAACAACTGGTAACCAAGTTTTTCTGTTTTGATTGTTGGCAATTATTTCCATATTTATATATTTATGTATAGTTTAATTAAATTTTCTTATCAAATATATATGTTTCTACTTAAAAGAAAAATGAAATTACTATTTTTGCGATTAATTTAACTTTTAAACAAGTATAGCGCATGCAACGTGACCAAATTATTTTCGATTTAATAGAAGACGAAAGAGTAAGACAAACTAACGGATTAGAATTAATTGCTTCAGAAAACTTTGTAAGTGAGCAAGTTATGGAGGCTCAAGGTTCAATTTTAACTAATAAATATGCTGAAGGATACCCTAATAAACGTTATTATGGTGGTTGTGAAGTTGTAGATGTTGTTGAGCAAATTGCCATAGATAGAGCAAAAGAATTGTTCGGGGCAGAATATGTAAATGTACAACCACATTCTGGATCTCAGGCTAATACAGCTGTTTATGCAGCTTGTTTAAAACCTGGAGACACAATTTTAGGATTCGATTTATCACACGGTGGACATTTAACACACGGTTCTCCAGTAAATTTTTCTGGTAAATTATACAATCCTGTTTTTTACGGTGTAGATAAAGCAACGGGTACAATAGATTATAGCCATTTAGAAAAACAAGCAAAAGAACATAAACCAAAATTAATTATTGCTGGTGCTTCTGCTTATTCTAGAGATATAGATTTTAAAAAATTTAGAGAAATTGCCGATGAAGTTGGAGCGATTTTAATGGCAGATATTTCACATCCTGCAGGTTTAATTGCTAAAGGAATTTTAAATGATCCTATTCCTCATTGTCATATTGTAACTACTACAACACATAAAACATTACGTGGACCAAGAGGTGGTATGATTATGATTGGAAAAGATTTTGAAAACCCATTTGGTCAAAAATTAAAAAGTGGAAAATTAAAAATGATGTCTACTTTAATTAATTCTTCAGTTTTTCCAGGAAATCAAGGAGGACCATTAGAACATGTAATTGCAGCAAAAGCAGTAGCTTTTGGAGAAGCTTTATCCGATGAGTTTTTACATTATCAAATTCAAGTGAAAAAGAATGCAGCAGCAATGGCAGTAAATTTTGTAGCTAAAGGATATGAAATTATTTCAGGAGGAACAGATAATCATTGTATGCTAATTGACTTAAGAAATAAAGATATTAGTGGTAAAGATGCAGAAAATGCATTAACAAAAGCAGATATTACTGTAAATAAAAATATGGTTCCTTTTGATGACAAATCTCCATTTGTAACATCAGGAATTAGAATAGGAACTGCAGCAATAACTACACGTGGATTAAAAGAAGATGATATGAAAACTATTGTTGATTTAATTGATGAAGTAATTCAAAACCATTCAGATGAAACAATTTTAGAAAATATTGCAGAAAAAGTAAATGAATTGATGTCGGATAGACCAATATTTTCTTGGTAATTTATAATTTATAAAAAATTTAAAAGACTGTTTAGAATTTTCTAAACAGTCTTTTTTTATACTACTAATTTTAAATCGTGAATTTTGGAGTATTAAATTTATAGTTTCATTAAAATCGTTTATCTAACAATATTTTTTTAAAATAACGTGACAAATGTCACTAAATTTTTTTTAAAATTAACTGGTAAACCAATTGTTATAAAGTATCTTTGTAACAAAATTTTTATAATGAATAAAGCTATATATATAGCAACAAGTGAGGCCAATACCGGCAAGTCAATTGTTGCTCTAGGCCTCATGAGTATGTTACTTGGTAAAACTGCTAAAGTAGGGTATTTTAGGCCAATTATTGATGATGTGAAAAAAGGCAAAAACGACAATCATATCAGTACAATTATTTCTCATTTCCAATTAGGTATAGACCCAAAAGAAGCTTATGCTTGTACGCGTAAAGAATTTATAAGTATGCGTAATAAAGGGAAAGAAGGAGAGATTATTGATACCATTATTGAAAAATACAAGGCCTTAGAAGAAAAAAACGATTTTGTATTAGTTGAAGGTTCAGATTTTTCTGGAGAAGGAAGTGCTATAGAACTAGATGCAAATATTGAAATTGCAAAAAACTTAGGGATCCCAGCAATAATTGTTTCAAGTGGTATAGGTAAATCTTTAAGCGACTTTACAGAAGGTTTACATTTAGCATACGATTCTTTTAAAGAAAGGGAAGTTGAAGTACTAGCTGTAATAGCAAATAAAGTTCAAGAAAATAATATTGAAAAAACAAAAATTGAATTAAAAAATAATTTACCTAAGGATATTTTTGTAGGTGTAATTCCTTTAATAGCTTCATTAAATAATCCAACAGTTAAAGAAATTGCAACTGCCATTGATGCAAAAATATTATTTGGAGAAGAACACATAAATAATCAAACAGATAGTTTTACAGTAGGAGCAATGCAGTTAAGAAATTATTTAACGCATTTAAAAAAGGATAATTTAATTATTACACCTGGTGATAGAGCAGATATTATATTAGGAGCACTTCAGGCAAATATTTCATCTAACTATCCTTCAATAGCCGGAATTGTATTAACAGGTGGTATTTTACCAGAAGAACCAATTGTAAAATTAATTGAAGGTTTGTCTCAAATTATTCCAATTTTATCTGTTGAACAAGGTACTTTTGGTACAGCAAATAAAATAGGTTCTGTGCGTTCGCATATGTATGCAGGTAATACACCAAAAATTACACAGTCAATAAATACTTTCGAAAAATATGTAGAGTTTGATCAATTGGCTGAAAAAATGGCAACATTTGTAAATGGAGGTACAACTCCTAGAATGTTCCAATATAATTTAGTTAAACGTGCAAAAACCCAACGTAAACATATTGTATTGCCAGAAGGTAACGACGATAGAATTATTGCAGCTGCAGTACGTTTATTAGATACTGATATTGTAGATTTAACAATATTAGGAGATAAAGTAGCTATTGAAAGCGCTATTGTAAGATTAGGTTTAATAGTTGATATTAATAAATTAAACATAATTAACCCAATAGAGTCAGAATATTTTAACGATTTTGCAACTACCTTATTTGAATTGCGTAAGCATAAAGGATTAACTATAAAAATGGCTGAAGATTTAATGGGCGATGTTTCTTATTTTGGAACTATGATGGTGCATAAAGGTTTAGCAGATGGAATGGTTTCTGGAGCAGCGCATACAACCGGACATACCATATTACCAGCATTGCAATTTGTAAAAACAAAACCAGGAGTATCTGTAGTATCATCAGTATTCTTTATGTGTTTAGAAGACAGAGTTTCAGTATTTGGAGATTGTGCAATTAATCCAAACCCAAATTCAGAACAGTTAGCAGAAATTGCAATTTCATCGGCAGAGAGTAGTATCAATTTTGGAATAGAACCAAAAATAGCAATGCTTTCATATTCTTCAGGAGCTTCAGGTAAAGGAGAAGACGTAGATATTGTAAGAGAAGCTACAGAAATTGTTAAAGCGAAACGTCCAGATTTAAAAGTAGAAGGTCCAATACAATACGATGCAGCAGTTGATCCATCAGTAGGTAAAAGTAAAATGCCAGACTCTGAAGTAGCAGGACAAGCAAATGTATTAATATTCCCAGACTTAAATACAGGAAACAATACATATAAAGCTGTACAAAGAGAAACAGGAGCGTTAGCAATTGGTCCAATGTTACAAGGTTTAAATAAACCAGTAAACGATTTAAGTAGAGGATGTACAATTGACGATATATTTAACACGGTAATATTAACAGCAATACAAGCACAAGGTTTATAATGAAAGTTTTAATAATTAATTCAGGTAGTTCTTCCATTAAATATCAATTATTTAAAATGCCTCAAGAAGAAGTAATTTGTTCAGGTTTAGTAGAAAGAATCGGATTGGCAAATCCTGAAATTCACTACAAATCTAAAGATCATAATATTGATAAAATTTGTGAAATTCCTAATCACGAAGTTGGTTTAGAAAAAGTAGTAAATTTTTTAAGAGATGAAGAAGTTGGAGTTATTAAGTCTACTTCAGAAATTGCAGCAGTTGGACATAGAGTTGTACATGGTGGTGCTGCTTTTTCAGATACAGTTGTAATAGACGATACAGTAAAGGAAATGATAAAAGAGTTATTTCCATTAGCTCCTTTACATAATCCAGCTAATTATGAAGGTATAATAGTAGCAGAATCTATGTTTCCTTCAGCAACACAAATAGCTGTTTTCGATACAGCTTTTCATCAAACAATGCCTATTAAAGCATATAAATACGCAATACCAAATAAATTATTAAACGTAAATAAAATTCGTAGATATGGTTTTCATGGTACAAGTCATAAATTTGTAACTGAAAAAGCAATTGAACATTTAGCGCTTAAAAATAGCTCTAAAATTATTACTATTCACTTAGGTGGTGGATGTAGTATTACGGCTGTAAAAGATGGTAAAAGTGTTGATACTTCTCTAGGTTTTGGACCAAATGAAGGATTAATTATGGGAAGTAGAAGTGGAGATGTTGACCAAGCAATTATATTTCATTTAGTAAATAATTTAGACTATAGTATTGAAGAAGTAAGTAATATGCTGCTTAGAGATAGTGGTATGACTGGTTTAACTGGTTATAGCGATTTAAGAGATATTGAAGCACTTGCAGCAAAAGGTAACGAAGATTGTAAGTTAGCATTAGATATGAGCGCTTACAGAATTAAGCAATACATTGGTAAATATGTTGCAGCTCTAAATGGTGTAGATGCTATTGTATTTACTGCTGGTGTTGGTGAAAATTCAATTTTAACCAGAAAAATGGTTTGTGAAGATATGGATTTCTTTGGGATTGAAATTGATGAACAAAAAAATGATATTAAACCAAAGGTATTAACTGAAATTCATTCAGAAAATTCTAAAGTGAAGATTTTAATAATTCCAACTAATGAAGAATTAGAGATTGCTAAACAATCTTATAACTTATTAAGTAAGTAGGTTTAAAAATTATATTAAGTGCATAAAAAAGCTGTTTAGAATACTTTCTAAACAGCTTTTTTTATGCTAAAGTTTTATAAATTAAATGCTATAAATTATAAAACTATTATTTTTTTAAATGTTTTTGCATTGTTATTTAATACTTGTAAGAAATATAATCCTTGTTGAATTGAAGGCAATTCAATTACATCTTTTTCATTATTTATTTCTTTCGAAAATATCATACTTCCTTTTACATCATAACAAACAATTTGTGATGAGTTTTCTAATTTAGTAAAATCGTAATAAATCCTATTGCTATTGTAATACAATGTAATATTTTCTTTTAGAATATCATCTGCTACAGATAGCGTACTTGAATTTTTTGCACTCCACTCACTATCAGTAAAGTTAGGTGTGTCACCAGAAATTTTTTGGTTAGTAGTGTTGTTTACCCATACATTACCATCATAATAAACTTCCATTCCAGGTAGGTAGGTCATTGTATCATCATATTCTGGAACTCCATCTATAAAAGTACATTCATTACTATTTTCAAAATATTCAACAAATTCCCAAGCATCATTGTTGTCTCCTGGAGCAGTTCCAGCAGGTGAGTTATCTACTTTTTTCCAAAGTGTACAATTAAAATATATCTCAGTTTCAGGTTGATATACTGCTTCTTCATGATATTTTACAGTATCAATTTCAGGAATATATTCTCCAACTATTCCCCAGGCCCAACCACCTTCAGTAGGAGTATTACCTGCACCTAACTTTTTTTTGCTTATCCAAATTTTACCGTTATAATATACTTTAAACCCAGAGTTTTCATATATCATACTTGGATCAAATTCAAGTACACCATTATAAAAAGTACAATTACCTCCATCATAATAATTAACAAATTCCCAAGCACCATTGCTTTTTCCAGGAGTAGTCCCAGCACCAGACCCGTTTGTTTTTGTCCAGATAGTACAATTGTAATATACACTCATACCAATTTGATAAATTATAGAACTGTCAAATTCAAGTACACCATCAATGAATTTGCAATCACCTCCATCATAATAATTAACAAATTCCCAAGCACCATTGCTTTTTCCAGGAGTAGTCCCAGCACCAGACCCGTTTGTTTTTGTCCAAATAGTACAATTGTAATATACACTCATACCAATTTGATAAATTATAGAACTGTCAAATTCAGGTACTCCATTATAAAAAGTACATCCACCTCCATTATAATATTCAACAAATTTCCAAGCACCATTGCTTTTTCCAGGAGTAGTTCCAGCACCCGATCCATTTGATTTTTCCCATACCATACAATTAAAATATACTATATCTCCTTTTGTATATTTTTTATTGTTATCATACTCTTCATATTCAGTAGCATCAGCTTGTTGCTCACTGCTTTGGCTAAAAGTACTTATTGGAGAATTTAGTATGTTACTAAAGTCTGATACGGTAGTTGTATTTTTACTATTTAAGTCGGTAGATTTATTTTCAGTGTTTTTTGCTTCAATAGTTTGAAAGCTCAATAAAACAATAAAAATAAATAATAAATTGTGTTTGTGGGGATACATCTTATTATAAATTTGATGCAAATATATGCTCAATAAGGAGTTGTTTTTTTTGAAATAAATAAATGGTATTAAAAACCGGATAATTGGTAACAATAAATTTACCATTGGATAATGTATACATAAAAAAGTCGGTAAAATTATTTACCGACTTAAAAATTGATTATAAACACTACTATTTTTATGATTTATGTCATATTTTTTGGGTTTACCCAAGTGTCATATTCATTGGCAGTTACATAGCCTAAACGTATAGCTTCTTCTTTTAATGTGGTTCCGTTTATATGTGCAGTATTTGCAATTTCGGCGGCTTTATAATAGCCTATTTTTGTGTTTAAGGCGGTAACTAACATTAAGGAATTATTTACCAACTCTGTAATACGATTGTAGTTTGGTTGTATACCAATAGCACAATGTTTTTCAAAACTATAACAAGCGTCACCAATTAAGCGGGCAGATTCTAAAAAGTTAGCAGCTATTAGCGGTTTAAACACATTTAACTCATAATGACCTTGTGTAGCTCCAATTGTAATAGTAACATCATTACCCATTACTTGAGCACATACCATTGTTAAAGCTTCACATTGGGTAGGGTTTACTTTACCGGGCATTATTGAACTTCCAGGTTCATTTGCGGGTATTATTAATTCTCCAATTCCAGAACGTGGACCTGATGCCATCATTCTAATATCATTAGCAATTTTATTTAATGAAACTGCTAATTGTTTTAATGCTCCATGTGTTTCTACAATAGCATCATGAGAAGCTAATGCTTCAAATTTATTTTTAGCTGTAATAAATGGTAGTCCTGTAAATTCTGCAATTTTTTTAGCTACTAAAACGTCATAACCTTTTGGTGTATTTAATCCTGTACCAACTGCAGTTCCTCCTAAAGCTAACTCAGCTAGGTGAGGTAAGGTGTTTTTTAAGGCTTTTAAACCGTGATTTAATTGAGAAACATATCCAGAAAATTCTTGTCCTAATGTTAAGGGTGTAGCATCCATTAAATGCGTTCTACCAATTTTAACCACATCTTTAAATTCTTTAGATTTTGATTGTAGTGTATCACGTAATTTTTCAATTCCAGGAATAGTTGTTTCAACAAGCATTTTATAACTAGCAATATGCATTGCAGTAGGGAAGGTGTCGTTACTTGATTGAGATTTGTTTACATCATCATTTGGTTGCATTGTTTTATCGCCTTCACCAATTACTTTTCCTGCAATTTCATGTGCTCTATTTGCAATTACTTCATTTACATTCATATTGCTTTGAGTACCCGAGCCAGTTTGCCAAATTACCAAAGGAAATTGTTTGTCTAGTTTTCCAACTAAAATTTCTTCACAAACGGCAGCAATTAAATCTCTTTTTTCTGTAGAAAGTACACCTAAATCACAGTTTGCATATGCAGCGGCTTTTTTTAAATAAGCAAAACCATAAATTATTTCTAGAGGCATAGATGCATTTGGTCCAATTTTAAAATTATTTTTTGATCGTTCTGTTTGAGCTCCCCAATAGTTGGTAGCAAGAACTTTTACATCTCCCATGGTGTCTTTTTCTATTCTGTATTTCATATTAAAATTCTTTATAAATTGTAAATAAAAAGGATAAATAAACCTTTTTTGTATCTACTGTTTTTACTTCCATTTTGTATATTTGCAACAGTAAAAATAAAGTTACAAAAAAATATATAAGATGTCTGAATTTAAATATCAAAAGCCGTTTCCTATAACAAAGGACACTACAGAGTATCGTTTATTAACTAAAGAACATGTTTCTGTAGTAGAGTTTGATGGACGAAAAATTTTAAAAGTTGCACCTGAAGGTCTTGAGTTGCTTTCACAAGCAGCATATCATGATGTGTCTTTTTATTTAAGAGCCTCTCATTTAGAAAAATTAGAGAAAATTCTTAAAGATCCTGAAGCTACGGATAACGATCGTTTTGTTGCATACACAATGTTGTTAAATCAAATGGTAGCAGCTTCTGGAGAATTACCAACTTGTCAAGATACAGGAACTGCAATTTGTGTTGGAAAAAAAGGGGAAGATGTTTATACAGGTGTAAATGACGCTGAATATATATCAAAAGGAGTTTATAATACTTATGAGAGTGATAACCTTCGTTTTTCTCAAATTGTACCTCAAACAATGTTAAAAGAGAAAAACTCAGGAACTAATTTACCTGCACAAATTGATATTTATGCTGAAACTGGTAATAAATATGAATTTTTATTTATTACAAAAGGAGGAGGTTCTGGTAATAAAACATATTTGTATCAAATGACAAAGTCTTTGTTAACTGAAGAGAATTTAACAAACTTTGTTGAACAACATATTATGGATTTAGGTACAGCAGCTTGTCCACCTTACCACTTAGCATTTGTTATTGGAGGTACTTCTGCTGAGGCAAACTTAGCAACTGTTAAAAAGGCATCGGCTGGTTATTTAGATCATTTACCTACTGAAGGAAATGATGGAGGACAAGCTTTTAGAGATTTAGAGTGGGAAGAAAAAATTACAAAAATTTGTCAAGAAAGTGGAGTAGGAGCACAATTTGGAGGGAAATATTTTGTACACGATGTACGTGTAATTCGTTTACCACGTCATGCAGCATCTTGTCCTGTTGGTTTAGGGGTAAGTTGTAGTGCTGATAGAAATGTAAAAGGTAAAATAACGGAAGAAGGTATTTTTCTAGAACAATTAGAAAAAAATCCAGCTCGTTTTTTACCAAAAGAAGCGCCACATTTAAAAGATGCTATTGAGTTAGATATTGACCAACCAATGGATAAAATTAGAGAAGAGCTTTCAAAATATCCTGTAAAAACACGTTTTAGTTTAAGAGGAACTTTAATTGTTGCTCGTGATATGGCGCATGCAAGAATTAGTGAAATGCTTGCTAATGGAGAGGAAATGCCTCAATATTTTAAAGATCATCCTATTTATTATGCAGGTCCAGCAAAAACACCAACGGGAATGGCTTCAGGAAGTTTTGGGCCAACAACTGCGGGTCGTATGGATCCTTACGTAAATGAATTCCAGAAAGTTGGAGGAAGTATGGTAATGGTAGCAAAAGGTAACCGTTCACAACAAGTAACAGATGCTTGTAAAGCAAATGGAGGTTTTTACCTTGGTTCTATTGGAGGTCCTGCTGCAATTTTAGCTAAAAATAGTATTAAATCTGTAGAGGTAGTTGATTTTCCAGAATTAGGAATGGAAGCAGTTAGAAAAATTAAGATTGAAGATTTTCCAGCATTTTTATTAGTTGATGATAAAGGAAATGATTTCTTTGCTGAATTTAAATAATTAAGAGTTATTAAATAATTACAGATATAAATATTTTTAATTTTTAATGAGAAATATCATTTAAAATAAATATTAAAAGTAGTATGCTTTATTAAAAATAAATATTATTTTTGTAAAAATTAAATTAGTATTAAAGTTATGGATTTATCTCAATTTTCGGGTTTTTTAGTATTTTTAGGAATCTTTACAATGGGATTTTGGTTAATGTTATTTTTATTAACATTTGCAATTCCTTATTGGTTATTTGGAGCTGCTAAAGAAGCTTGGAAATATAGAAAAGAAGGTAGAGCAATACCTAAAAAATAATTTAGGTTTTAATATATATAAAAGGGTAATTTTTCAATTACCCTTTTTTTTGTTTCATATTTTAAGCGTTTATTTTAATTAATGCTATTTTCAATCTTTCTTTGAAATTAGAAATTTGTGAGTTTTCAAATTTTAGTTCTCATTACAATTGCTTTGTAATAGGTTTAGATTCTCATAATTACATTCAGAAAGAGGAGAATAGAAGTCTAAAAAAACGTATAAGAATGTAGTGTAGTATCTGAATTTAAGATATAAAAAAGGACAATTATTTAATTGTCCTTTTTTATATTTTAGTTATGCTTTAAACATTTCATCACCTCCACCATCATCAAAACTACCACCTTGAGGTCTTTCACGTTTCTTTTGTTGTTTAAATCTATATGTAAAATTTAACATAATTTGTCGTTCTCTCCATTGAAAATCACCTTTAGATATTGTTGTTTCAGTGTAAGTGGTAGATTCTCTTTTTCTTGAATTAAATAAATCGCTTACATTTAAAGCTAAAGTAGCATTTTCGTTAAAAATATCTTTACTAAAGGCTAAGTTCACCATAAGCATACCTTCTCTTTCAGATACAGCACCTTCTCTAGGTCCCATATAAAAACCAGTTGTTTGCCAATCTATTTTTCCAGGTAAAGTTATTCTAGAAACCATTCTTGTAAACCAGTTAACATCATCTGAGTCGTAATTAATACCTGCATATTCACCATCAGTAACAGATTTAAAAAAGTTGAAACTGTTATTTAATTTCCACCATTTAAAAGGAGTATAGTTGGTTGTGAATTCAAAACCATAACGATCTTGAGAGCTAAGGTTTACTGGGTTGGTTATTAAAACTAAAGTTTGAGTGCCGTCTACATCTCTGTATTCTTCAGTTTGTACCATTTCTATATTATTAATAGAGTGGTTATAATACATAGAAGAGTTAAATGTAAATTTATCCCATCTTTTTAAATACCCTAAATCAAATGAATTTGTATAAGTAGGATCTAAGTTTACATTTCCTTTTCTAATATGAGTTTCACTAGTTCTTGATTCAAAAGGATTTAAAAACCAACTTCTTGGACGTCTTAATCTTCTGCTATATCCTAATGTTAAACTTTCAGTATCATTAAATTCTAAGCCTAGATTTACAGTAGGAAAAAGTTCTGTAAATTTTTTATTATAAACTTCATTAGTTTCAATTAAATTAATTTTTCTGTCTGTAACTTCGGTTCTTAAACCTAATAAATAAGAGAATTTATTTATCTTTTTTCCATATTGTGTATAAAAAGCATAGATATCTTGATCGAAATTTAAAATATTAGAGAAATCTGTATCATTTACAAATTGGCCTAGATTTGTGTCGTAATTTTCAACTCTATAATCGGTTGTTAACTCGTCTAATGTAGTTTTAAAACCAAATTCAAATTGAGCAGTTTCACCAATTGGTAATACGTAATCTGCTTGTACTAAGATATCTTTAGATTCTTCGTCTGTAAAATTATTTTCATCGTTAGTATTGATGATAGCATCACTGTCTTCAGTACTTTTTCCGTATTGAAAGTCGATTGTTAATTTATGTCCGTCTGTTTTAAAATCTTGTGTAAAGTTTAAAGAATATTCTATAGTTTCATCAAAATCACTTTCAAGTTCAATACGTTCGTATTCACTGCTTAAAATATAATCAGCATCTAATAGTGTATTTATATTTGTAGCTATGTCTTCTCCATCTGACTTTCTATACAATACAGAACCGGTTAACGAGCTGTTATCACTTAAAAAGTATTCAATTCCGAATGTTGTATTAAATCTATTGTTTTCTCTTTCGTAAGTTGTTTTTTCATCTCTATAACTACTAATAGCTCCGTTGTCGTCAAAGTAAGTAGTTTTGTTGCTAGAGTTTCCTGGTGCATTGCTATAATTATAACCGGTACTATTAAAGAAATTAATTTTTTTAGTACGGTAATTTAGGTTAACAGAAGCTCCAAAATTATCTGGATTACCAGCATTTGCAGTTAAAGAACCGTTAAAACCTAAGGCTTTTCCTTTTCGTAAAACAATATTTAAAATTCCTGCAGTTCCTTCGGCATCATAACGTGCAGATGGACTGGTAATTACTTCTACTTTTTCGATGGCATCTGAAGGTAATTGACGTAAAGCATCTGTACCATTTAATCCAACTAAACCTGATGGTTTTCCGTTTATTAATATTTGTACATTTTCATTACCTCTTAAGCTTACATTTCCTTCTACATCAACGGTAACAGAAGGTACGTTGTCTAAAACATCGGAAGCAGAACCACCTTTTACAGTCATATCTTTACCAACATTGTATATTTTTTTATCTAAACGAATTTCAACAGTACTTTTTTCGGCAATAATTTCTACTTCGTCAAGAGCTTGTGCATCAAGTTGTAAATAGATAACACCTAAATCTGTAGTTTTTGAAATGTTTTTATTTTTAAGTGTTTGTGTTTTAAAAGAAATAAACTCTATTGAGATATCATAAGTTCCTTTTGCTACTTGAATTTCAAACTCACCATTTAAATCTGTAATTCCACCTGTTACAATGTTTCCATCTAAAGATTTAACCACTATTGTAGCATATTCTAAAGGTTGTTTAGTGTCATTGTCAATCACTTTCCCTAAAATAGAAATTTTTTCTATAGGTTCATCATAATTTTTAGCGTTTATCGTGGTGACAAATAGACTTATTAAAATTAAAGATATAATATTTTTCATGAATTATTTATTAATTAATTTAGTTAGTGCAAATATAGTTTAGACTTTAGTTCTTTTGTGTTAACGAATGTTAACACCTGTTTGAGTTAGGTAACGTGTTATTAAACAAAAGTACGCCATTTGAAAACATATAACTCATTGTTAATTAGTTATTTGCATCTAAAATTGAAATTTATAATTTAAAATTAAGGCAGTAGAATTAAGTTTTATGTTGTTAAAAAAAACTTAAATTTTATAAGATAGATTTTATTAATTCTGGTGGACGTCCAATTACTGCTTTATCATTATTAATAACAATAGGTCTTTCAATAAGTTTTGGGTATTCTACCATTGCTGTAATTACTTCAGCGTCAGATAATTGTTTGCCTTTAAAATTTTCTTTCCAAATAGCTTCGTTTTTTCTAACTAAATCTATTGGAGAAATTCCTAATAACTTAATAATATTTGTTAATTCTTCTTTTGAAATTGGGGTTTCTAAATATTTTATTGTTTCAAATGTAAGTTTTGATTCTTCTAAAATTGCTAAACCTTGTCTACTTTTGCTACAACGTGGATTGTGATATATTTTCATATTATTTGTTTTGCGGCAAAAATACTAATTTAATAGGTTGGCTTAATAACTTTTTTATCAAAATCAATTATTTTTTCTTTGATACTTTGATTAATTCGATACGTAAAAGAGAGTAGTATTGTACGGTATTTATTTTTGATTAAACTTTCAGTAAAATAATTGGTATTATACCTATCTCTATCGGTTTTATTTGATAAAAATAGATCGTCAACTCTTAAGCTTACTGTTGCATTATTTTTAAATAAATCTTTTTTTACAGCAGCACTTACATAAGAATTTGCCTTTTTAGTAGAATACGGACCAATAGATTTTAAAGAGTGTTTTGCATTTAATTGAAAATCAAATACTTTTGGTATTTTTAATTGAGTGAAAAGACTAAAAGAACCATTGGTACTATTGCTATTATAATCTAAAATAATTGTTTTATTAGCGTTATTTGTGGTGGTGAAAGTACCTGTTTGTTCAAAATTATAAATATTTATATTGCTTGTAAAACTTAATAAGTTACTTGCTTTATACGTAGTATTTATGTTTATACCATAATACGCTACTTTGCCTAAATTAATAGGTGTTGTTATAATTTTATTTATACCATTTAAGTTATCTCCGGTTTCATAAGTTACGGGTTGCCAATAATCTTTAAACGTTTGATAGAATAGACTTGGTGAAAATGTAATTTTATTACCATAATTTGAAAAAATTAAACTAAAACTATCTACATAAATTGGTTTTAGTAAAGGATTTCCAATAAAGGATGATGTTTCACTGTATTTTTCCTCAAAAGGTTTTAAATCTTCATAAGAAGGTGTAAACATATTTTGTGCAAAGCTAAATGATATGTTTTTAGTTTCATTTAATGTGTAATCTAAAAATACTGAAGGTAGTAGTTTATCAAAATTGTTTTCTTGTAAGTTGTTTAAATGTAAGTAATCAGCTTTCATTTTTATGAATTCAGCTCTTAGACCAATTTCATAATAAAATTTATTAATTTGACTTTCAAAATTGACAAAAGCAGCATTTACATTTTCTGTATAATCAATGTTAACTACTTCATTTGTACTAGTATATTTAAATGGTAATTTATTATAATCTCCTTTAAACCCTAAAGTATATGTTGAGTTTTTATTGATAGGATTTATATATTTAAGTTCTACCGAAGTATTTGTCATTTTATTATTTTCAACAGATTCTTCGTCAGTAAAATTTAAATTTGTATTGCTTATGGTGTCGTCAAAAGTATCTGAATCTTTTGAAAAAGTAATTGAAGTTGAAATACTTTCTCCTTCTTTTTTAAAGTTGTGTGTAATTTCAGCTATAAACTCTACCATTTCATTATCAAAATCTCTTAAAAATGTTCTATTATTTAATTCAAGAAGATTATAAGAGTCATCAAAAATTGAAGAATTTGTAATTGTATTGCTTTTGCTATTTGTATTTAAGAAATTTACACTTGTACTAATAGTACTTTTGTTTGTAATATAAAAGTCAGCACCAACAGTTCCATAAAATGCATTTCTTTTATTGTTAGATTCAATATCTTCATTTAAAAATGAAATGGTGTTATTATTGCTAAAATATTCTGATTGAGAAGATGATTCTGTAATTGGATTGCTATGATTGTATGAGGTGTTTATATAAAAATTGACATTTTTATTTTTATTATTTATGGTTAACAGTCCACCAAAATAATCTTTGTAACCACCAGTGGTTGTTAAAGAGGCGTTTAAGCCTTCATCTTTACCTTTTTTTAAAATTATGTTTATAACACTTAATGCATTACCACCATATTCAGCACCGGGATTAGTGATGACCTCAATTTTTTCAATGCTGCCAGCTGGAAGCGATTTTAAAGCGCTTTGGGTTGTTAGAGATGATGTTTTACCATTAATCATTGTTTGTACATACCCTTGTCCTTGCACAGATATTTCACCATCTGGGTTTATGGATACGGAAGGTATATTATTTAAAATATCAGTTACAACTCCTCCAGTAACTCCTAAATCTTTTTCAATATTATAAACAATTTTATTAGGTTTAAATTCAACTGTTTTTTTTTGGCTTATAATTTCAATTTCATTTAAATATTCAGTATCAACATCTAATTTAATAGTACCAAGGCGAATGTTTTTGTTGATATAAGGGAAATTTAATTTTTTTGATTTAAATGAAACAAATTCAATAGATGCGTTATAAGCACCTTCTTCAACTTCAATTTCGAATTTACCGTTAAGATTAGTAATTGTACCATGTTTTATGGTGTTAGAATCCAAACTTTTAAATACAATAGTAGCATATTCTAAAGGTGTTTTAGAAGTACCATTAATTATTTTACCTGAAATAGTGTAAGTTGGTTTTTTTTTTGTTTGACTATAATTTACTAGAGGGGATAGTATGATTAATAATAAAAATATACTTCTCATATAATAGCTTTATATTATATATCACAATTTAAAATGGATGTATAATAATGATAATTTAATTTTCCATAAAAGCTAAAGTACTAAATATTGGGTTAAACACACCATTTATATGTAATTATTTACCTTTTGGGTGTTTTTTTGGTAGTTTGGTTAAATATTATTAGTGTTTATTTTTAAATCTTTTAATTTATTAATAAGGTCTAATTCTTTTGTATAATGAATTCCATTAATATTTAAATTGTTAGCAGTTAATACATTTTTTTTATTATCATCAATAAAAATAGCTTTTTCAGGAGTGATATTATATGTATTTAAAATTAGCTTATAAATTTCTGGAAATGGTTTTATTAACTTTACTTTTCCGGATACAATAACTCCATCAAAATCATTAAAAAAAGGAAATAATTTTATACCAACTTCCCACTTTTCTGCACTCCAATTTGTTAATGCGTAAATTTTATATTTTTTTGAAGCTTTAAGTTTTTTAAAAAGTTGTAAGTTTTCTTTTATTGGACCAGAAAACATTTCGTCCCAACGTTTGTAAAAACTTATAATTTCTTTTTCATATTCTGGAAATTCGGCAATTTTTATAGCATTTGCTTCAGCAATAGTTCTACCAGCATCTTGTTCAATATTCCATTGAGGAGTGCACACATTATTTAAAAACCACTGTACTTTTTGTTCATCACCATTAAATATTTTCCGATATAAATATTCAGGTTTCCAATCCACTAAAACTCCACCAAGATCAAAAATTATAGTATCAATTTCAGCTTTCATTACAATTCGTTTTTATCTTCAACTTGCCCTTGTTGCATTAAAAATGCTTTAATAAAGCCGTCTATTTCACCATTCATAACAGCATCTACATTACCTGTTTCAAAGGCAGTTCTAACATCTTTTACTAATTTATAAGGGTGCATTACATAATTTCTAATTTGAGAACCAAAATCAATTTTCATTTTTCCTGCTTCTATATCACTTCGAGCTTCTTGTTGTTTTCTAAGTTCCAATTCGTATAATTGAGATTTTAACATTTGCATTGCTCTATCTCTATTTTCGTGTTGAGAGCGTGTTTCTGAACACGAAATTTGAATTCCAGTTGGCTTATGTGTTAATTGTACTTTAGTTTCAACTTTATTTACATTTTGTCCACCTGCACCACTAGATCTTGAGGTTATTATTTCTATATCTGCAGGATTAATTGTTATTTCAATACTATCATCTACAAGCGGATATACATATACTGAAGCAAAACTTGTATGGCGTTTTGCATTGCTGTCAAAAGGAGAAATTCTAACCAAACGATGTACTCCATTTTCGCCTTTTAAATAGCCAAAAGCATATTCTCCATCAATTTCTAAAGTAACAGTTTTAATTCCAGTAACATCACCTTCTTGGTAGTTGAGTTCTCTAATTTTAAAACCTTGCTTTTCTGCCCACATTAAATACATACGCATTAGCATAATTGCCCAATCGCAGCTTTCTGTACCACCAGCTCCAGCGGTAATTTGAAGAACAGCACTTAAATTGTCGCCTTCTTCAGAAAGCATATTTTTAAACTCTAAATCTTCGAGTAGTGCTATAGTTTTATTGTATAATTTATCAACTTCCTCTTCTGTAGCTTCGCCTTCAGTATAAAAATCTAGTAGGATAGAGGTTTCTTCAAAAAAGGTTTTAATGGCTTCAAAATCTTCAACCCATTTTTTTTTAGATCTTAAAGCTTTTATTACAATTTCTGCATCTTTAGGATTGTTCCAAAAATCTGGATTTGCAGTTTTTTCTTCCTCATTTGAAATTTCAATTAATTTTTTATCAATTTCAAGGTAAGTTTTTAACTTGCTAATTCTTTCTTGTAATTTATTTAGTTGTTCACTTGATACCATATAGATGTTTAAGAAATACAAAAATAACTTTTCATTTTTAAACTAAGAAAATTAATTAAATTCATATTGTATAAATATAAAAAGTAATGTTATTATTTAAAGTTAATATATTTATTATAAATTAAAATGAACATTTAGAGATATTTATACTTTTAATTTAATGCTATAAAAAAATAATTTAGAACATTAACAAAATATTTTAAAATTAAATAAGTATTTGTTGTTATTTTTAGTGATTATATTTGAATTACAAAAATGTAGAAAATGCAAATAAATTTAATAAGTGATACTGTAACAAAACCTACAGAGGGTATGTTAAAAGCAATGATGAATGCTGAAGTTGGAGACGATGTGTTTAAATCTGATCCAACAGTAAATAAATTACAACATAAAATTGCTGAAATGTTTGATATGGAAGATGCCTTATTTTTTCCATCTGGTACAATGGCCAATCAAACTGCTATAAAAATTCATACGCATCATGGAGATAAAATGTTTTGCGATAAGTACGCACATGTACATAATTTTGAAGGAGGTGGAGCGGCAGCCAGTTCAGGTGTAACATCACATTTATTAGATGGTAAAAGAGGAACTTTTACGGCAAAGCAGTTAGAAGAAGCTGTAGTTGGAGATCGTTCAGATATTCATTCTCCTTATGCACGTTTGGTTGCACTAGAAAATACAACTAATAAAGGAGGCGGTGCCTGTTGGGATTTCGAAGAAATTTTAAAAATTAGAAAAGTTTGTGATACCAATAATTTGGCATTACATTTAGATGGAGCAAGACTATTTAACGCTTTGGTAGCAAAAAAAGAAAGTCCAGAACAATATGGAAATGTGTTTGATACCATTTCAATTTGTTTATCTAAAGGTTTGGGAGCACCAGTAGGTTCGTTATTGTTAGGCTCTAAAGATTATATAAATAAAGCGTTAAGAGTACGTAAAATTTTTGGAGGAGGTATGCGGCAAGCGGGTTACTTAGCAGCTGCTGGAATATATGCACTAGATAATCATATAGAAAGGTTAGAGGTTGATCATTCACGTGCTAAAATTATTGGAACAGCTCTTAAAAATTGTGAATTGGTGAAAAAAGTAGAACCCATAGAAACTAATATTATAATTTTTAATATAATAGATGGTATTAATGATGAAGTTTTTATTAACAGGTTAAACGATGCGGGTATTGGTTTAATATCTATGGGGCAAGGAAAATTAAGAATGGTAACTCATTTAGATTTTAATGAAGAAATGCTAAGGTCTGTTGTTAATACTATTAACCATATATAGTAGTTTTTATAAATAAAGTTTTAAAGTAATTGGCAATATGTAATTAACAGCTATATTTTTCGACCTATTGTAAAATATTAAAAATGAAGAAATTTATTTTAGCTGTAATTATAGTATTTTTTACTATTGTTACAACTTTTGGACAATCTAAACTAAATAAAACAGAAGTAATGACTACTATAGAAACTGCAACTATTGCTAACGGTTGTTTTTGGTGTACGGAAGCAATTTTTCAATTATTAAATGGTGTTGAAAGTGTAACATCTGGTTATACAGGCGGAACTTTAAAAAATCCTTCTTATAAAGAAATAACTACAGGAGAAACAGGACATGCGGAGGCAATTCAAATAAAATTTGATACCACTAAAATTAGTTTTGTAGAAATTTTAGAAGTTTTTTTTAGTACACACGATCCAACAACGTTAAACAGACAAGGTTATGATGTTGGTACTCAGTATAGATCAGCAATTTTTTATAATTCTGAAACTCAAAAAAAAATAGCAGAAGAATTTATAAATGTACTATCGGAAGCTAAGGTATTTGATAAGCCAATAGTTACAGAAGTTACAGAATTAGATGTTTTTTATGAAGCTGAAAACTACCATCAAAACTATTATAATAACAATAAAACACAAGGATATTGTGTAGCAGTTATTAATCCTAAATTAGAAAAATTTTTAAAGCAATTTAAAAGTAAACTAAAAAAATAAGTTGTAGATTTTCTTTTTATAAATGAGAACTATTTTGTGATTAAAAAAAAACATATTGAATAAAACAGTAAGTATTTTAGGTTGTGGATGGTTAGGAAAACCTTTGGCTATCAAATTAATAGCTGAAGGGTATACTGTAAAAGGATCTACAACTTCAATTAGTAAATTTAATGAGTTTAAGAATTTAGGAATTGCACCTTATTTAATTACATTAGAAAATATTTCAGTTAGAATTAATGAATTTTTAGCCTCGGAAATTCTTGTTGTTGCTTTGCCTTCAAAAAATTATGATGGGTTTAAAAAACTAATAAACTATATTGAAAAATCTTCAATTAAAAAGGTATTGTTTATAAGCTCTACGTCTGTATATATTTCAAATAATGAACTTGTTACCGAAGCTTCTCCATTACAAAATGTACCTTTAGTTAGTATTGAAAATCTTTTTATTGAAAATAAGTTTTTTAAAGCAACAATAGTTCGTTTTGCAGGTTTATTTGGTTATGATAGAAAGCCTGGTAATTTTTTTAAAAATGGTCGTAAAATACCTAATCCAGAAGGATTTGTAAATATGATTCATCAAGATGATTGTGTTTTAATTTTAGAAAAAATAATTAAGAATAATTATTGGAATGAATTGTTTAATGCCTGTGCAGGTACACATCCTAAAAGACGTGATTATTATATTAAAACAACATTAGATATAAATAATGAGCCTCCTGTTTTTATTGAAACAGAACATACTGTTTTTAAAATCATTTCAAATAAAAAATTAAAAGCTGTTTTAGATTATAAATTTAAGTATGGAAATTTAATGAATATTAATTATGAAAATTTTGATAGCTAAACAATTTGTAAAAAATAAAATATGGTATAAAATAAAATTGGCATTTTAATTGTTATAGATTTAGAAAAGAAGATATTTATTTATGCAAAAAAAATACAAGTTATTATTATTGAGTTTATTATTTGATGGTGTTGGAATGCTATCTTTTGTGATACCGTTTGTTGGAGAGTTTTCAGATGTTGTTTGGGCGCCAGCTTCAGCGTTTTTAATTTATAAAATGTATAAAGGTACCGAAGGTAAAGTAGGTAGTATTGTTTCTTTTGTAGAAGAAGCAGGTTTATTTGGTACAGATTTTTTACCAACGTTTACACTAACATGGATATATAAATATGTAATTAAGAAAGATAAAACAGACTAATCTTCATTAAAAAAGCGTTTAAAACCTAACCGTACTAACATTTTTTTAGTGAAAAAATTCCAAAAGAATTTAAATTGTCCAAAACAAAAACCAACTATAGGAAGTGTAATTTGATAAATTACAAATATTAGTAAAATACGTACAGGCCAAAAAATATACGGATTTGTAGATTCTTTAGGTAAACCAATGTACTCAGTTAAAGGTCTAGCAAACCAACCTGAAAAATAGCCATTAATAGAAAAAACAATTAGTATTAATACTATTTGAAAGTTTGATTTTAATCCCCAACGTTTTTTTAAGCTCTCCATTTATAAAAATTTCGTTGCAAAAATACATTTTAATTTTACATTCAAAATTTTATCATAAAAAAAGGTCAAACTTTATAGCTTGACCTTTTGTGTTTTATAATTATATACAATTATTTACCAAATAAACCACCTAGCATTCCGCCAAGTCCACTTTTATCTTTGCTACTTCCACCAAGAAGCATTCCAGCTACATCATCAATAACGCTACCATCACCATCTGCATCTAATAATTGATTTACTAAGCTTTGTTGTGAACTAGATTCTCCACCTAACATTCCACTTAATAAATTTCCAATTCCATTTTCATCAGAAACATCTTGTTCACGAGTTTCTTTACCTAAAGCTCCCATAACTAGAGGTCCAGCTACTTTTAAAATATTCATAGCAGAACTTAAATCAATTCCACTAGATTTACTTACAGCTTGTGCTACATTTTCTTCTTTTCCATTAAATACATGACTTAAAATTCCAGCACCATCACTTAGAACATCTTCATCAACTCCACTACCACCTAAAACACTTCCTAGGTTATCTAAAATTCCTCCGCTATGTTTGCTGTCTCCTAAAGCGCTTAATAAACCTGAAGCTCCTTCTGAAGTAGAAGCATTGTTTTTCATTGCTCCTAAAATTAATGGTAATGCTGTACTTAATGCACTTGTAGTTTTTCCTTCATCTTCTCCAAATTGTTTACTAGCTCCGCTAATAAGTGTTTTACCAAGGTCGCTATTTAATAAATCTAATATTCCTGACATGTTTTTTATATAATTAGGTTAATAATTTCTCTAAAGTAATAAATATTTACATAAAGTTTGACACAATATTTAAAAATGAGTCACTATAAAATAAAAAAAAGCAATTAACGTTACCGTTAAAATGGCATAAACATTGCAATTTAATCATGTTTACTAATTTAAAAAATGATATAATATGAAAAAAATAATTTTAGTGGTATCCATTTTATTTGGTGGAGTTTTTTATGCAAGTGCACAGCAAATTTCTGATAATGCTTTAGGTTTAAGACTTGGAGATAATGATGGTTTTGGAGGGGAGATTTCGTATCAACATAAATTATCTTCCGAAAATAGATTAGAAATTGATATGGGGTATAGAGATCACAGTAATTACAATGCATTTAAGTTATCTGGTATTTATCAGTGGGTTTGGAATATTGATGGAGGTTTTAACTGGTATGCAGGTTTTGGGGCAGGTATTGGTTCTTGGAGTTATGATTCAGACTTTGTAAATGTTAAAGATGATGGAATGTTTTTAAATGCAGATGGAAACGTAGGAATTGAATATAATTTTGACGCTCCTTTTTTAATTTCATTGGATTTTAGACCTGAGATTGGAATTATTGGAGACTACGGAAAAGATACAGATTTAGATTTAGCATTGTCTGTTAGGTATCAATTTTAATAAAATATTGTAAAATATATAGAAAAAGCACTTTAAGTGCTTTTTTTTATGCTTAAAATTTAAGTATGTTTTGAAGTATTTTTTTATCTTTCCGACAATTATAAAACTCTTTAATGAAAAAAATAGCATTACACTGGCAAATTATTATAGGAATGGTACTTGGAGTAGTAGTTGGACTACTAATGACGAAATTTGAAGGTGGCGAAAAAATTGTACAAGATTGGATTAAACCTTTTGGTCAAATATTTATAAATTCATTAAAATTAATAGCAGTTCCTTTAATTTTAGCATCCTTAATAAAAGGTGTTTCAGACCTAAAAGATATTTCTAAATTATCTAAAATGGGTGGTAAAACTATTGGCTTGTATTTAATTACAACAGTTGTTGCAGTTTCTATAGGTTTATTGTTGGTAAATATTGTTAAACCAGGTAATTCAATATCAGAAGAAACCAGATTAGAATTGGTTGAAAATTATACGAGTGATACCGTTAAATATAAAGAAGAAGCAAATAAACAAAAAGATTCGGGTCCTCTACAAGCACTTGTAGACATTGTACCAGATAATATTTTTGGAGCTGCTTCAGAAAATAAAAATATGTTGCAAATTATATTTTTTGCAATATTTTTTGGTATTGGATTAATTTTGATACCTAATAAAAAGTCAAAACCTGTTAAAAAATTCTTCGATGGTTTTAATGAAGTCATATTAAAAATGATTGATTTAATAATGCTCGCAGCTCCTTATGGTGTGTTTGCTTTATTAGCAGCTTTGGTGGTTGAATCTCCAAGTATAGATTTATTTAAAGCATTAATTTGGTATGCTTTTACTGTTGTAGTAGGATTGCTATTAATGATTATTTTTTATAATTCAATTGTTTGGGTAGTCACTAAAAAAAATCCATCAACATTTTTAAAAGGAATATCTCCAGCTCAATTATTAGCATTTTCTACAAGTAGTAGTGCTGCAACTTTACCTGTAACTATGGAAAGGGTTACAGAACATTTAGGAGTAGATGAAGAAGTGAGCAGTTTTGTATTACCAATTGGAGCTACTATAAATATGGATGGAACTAGTTTATACCAAGCTGTAGCTGCTGTATTTATTGCACAAGCTTTTGGTATGGATTTATCTTTAGGGGCTCAATTAGGTATAATAGTAACGGCTACATTAGCTAGTATTGGATCTGCTGCAGTACCAGGTGCTGGAATGGTAATGTTGGTTATTGTATTAGGTCAAGCAGGTATTCCAGAGGCTGGGTTAGCTTTAATTTTTGCTGTAGACAGACCTTTAGATATGCTAAGAACTACTGTAAATGTAACTGGAGATGCTTCAGTCTCAATGTTGGTAGCAAAATCAATAGGAAAATTGCATAAACCAAAAGTGAAAGATTGGGATGATGATTATCCAAAACATAAATCTAAAAAGTAATTTTTGTATAGGTAAATTACTTTAATTTATAAATCTATTTTGTGTTTCTGGAGTTGGAATCATGCATTTATCTTTTTTCCCAAACCACTTATAGCGATTGTTAGCAATGTAAGTATATATCCAATCTCTTATAAATGATGGAATCACAATAAAAATGTACAATAGTTTAAACATTCCATCTAATTTTTGTGCAATCTTTAGTGCTGCAGTCGATTTTTCGTAATAGTTAGTGTTATTTTCTATAAGAATTATCGAGTCCATATAATTTTTTTTTAAATTATAATGTAACAATAATTCTTTTGCAGCGTCTGATTGGAGAGAAGCAAATTTAAAATGTGCTTTTTTATCGTGTTTTATAATAAATTTAACCGATGCATTACATAGGTTACAAACACCATCAAAAAGTATTAGATAATTGTTTTTTGTATTGTCCACTTGGCAAAGTTACATATTTAAAGGAAAAGATTCTTTTAACAAAGTATTATTAGCTAGTTTCAATAACAAATTATAATTTAGTTAAAACAACAACCAAATGATTAAAATTGAAAAATTACACAAATCTTATCCAATAGGTAAAGATTCTCTTCATGTATTGAAAGGATTAGACTTACATATAAAAGAGGGGGAATTTGTATCTATTATGGGTTCATCCGGATCTGGAAAATCAACTTTATTAAATATTGTTGGTTTATTAGACACACACGATGAAGGTAATTATTATTTAAACGGACAAAAAATAGAAAACTTAAATGAAAAAAAAGCAGCCGTTTTAAGAAATAAATTTTTAGGTTTTATTTTTCAATCATTTAACCTAATTACGTATAAAAGTGCGTTAGAAAATGTAGCTTTACCATTATACTATCAAGGAGTTGCTAGAAAAGAACGACTTGAAATTGCGATGCAATACTTAGATAAAGTTGGGCTAAAAGAATGGGCTACACATTTGCCAAGCGAATTATCTGGAGGTCAAAAACAACGTGTTGCCATTGCAAGAGCCTTAGCAACAAAACCAAAAGTTGTTTTAGCCGATGAGCCAACAGGAGCGCTTGATTCTTCAACATCAAATTCCGTTATGGAAATGTTAAAAGAAATTAATAAAGAAGGGATGACCGTTTTTGTTATTACACACGAAGAAGAGATTGCAGAACAAACAGATAGAATTGTTCGTTTAAAAGATGGCGTTATTATTAGTGATGAAAGAACCAATAAAAAAGTAACTGCTTAATTATGTTCGATTTAGATCGTTGGAGAGAAATTTTCCAGTCCTTAAATAAAAACAAACTTAGAACAGCACTGTCTGGTTTTACAATAGCATTTGCTATCTTGTTATTTACACTATTGTTTGGAGTAGGAAATGGATTAAAACATACGTTTGAAGAGCAATTTGCAGGAGATTCTCAAAACTCAATTTATATAAATTCAGGATTAACAACAAAACCATACAAGGGTTTACAGAGTGGAAGAAGAATTCAGTTTAGAAATGAAGATTCTAAATTTATAAATGAAAAGTTTGGAGATAAAATTCAATTTTTTAGTCCGAACATTGAAAAAAATATGCAAGTAATTTATAAAGGTGAACAAAATAGATACCAAATTAGAGGTGTTTATCCAGATTATCAACCTTTAGAATCATCTGAAATAATAGATGGTAGATTTTTAACGTATCTAGATATTGAAAGAAAATCTAAAGTTGTTGCTATTGGTAGACTTGTTGAAAAAGATTTGTTTGGAAGTTTAAGCGCTATTGGAAAAGATTTAAATATTGAAGGTATTTCATATAAAGTTGTAGGTGTTTTTAAAGATCCTGGTGGAGATAATGATGAACGTTATATTTATGCTCCTTTTTCAACGTTTCAAGGAATGTACAAACCAAATGATGAAGTTGATTATATTGGAATGACTTTTAGTCCAGATTTAAATGTAGATCAAGCCTTAGCATTTAGTAATTTATTAACTAAAGTTCTAAAAGAAAAACATAATGTAGATCCTAGAGATCAAGGTGCAATTAGAGTTAGAAATTATGCAGAAGGTACAAAAAATGTACAACAATTTATGGGAGTTTTAAATGTAATAATTCTATTTATTGGAATTGGTACTTTGGTAGCTGGCGTAATAGGTATAAGTAATATAATGGTATATATTGTTAAAGAACGTACTAAAGAACTAGGTATTAGAAAAGCTTTAGGAGCAACACCAGCTTCTATTGTAAGTATGATTATGCTTGAATCTATATTTGTAACAGCTATTGCAGGTTACTCTGGTCTTATGTTAGGGGTTTTTACATTAAAAGCACTAGGTGATACTTTAGAAAAGTACTTTATTTTAAATCCAAGTGTAGAAACTTATGTAGTAGTTGGTGCAACTATAGTACTGGTTATTGCAGGTACCATTGCAGGTTATATTCCTGCTAAAAGAGCAGCGAGTATAAAACCAATTGTAGCATTAAACGACGAATAATTATGAAATTTTTATTTGATTCAGACACCTGGCAAGAAATATACAGCAGTATACGTAAAAACAAAATGCGAACTGGTATTACCATAATAGGTGTAATGTGGGGTATATTTTTATTAGTTGTTTTATTAGGTGCAGCAAGAGGTGTAGAAAACAATTTTAATAAATTATTTGGAACCTTTGCTACAAATAGTGTTTTTATTTGGGCACAACAAACAAGTAAACCTTTTAAAGGATTTCAAGAAGGAAAATCATTAACATTAAAAATGTCTGATTTAGAAAATATTAAAAATGAAATTGAAGGTTTAGAATTTGTTGTACCACGTCATCAAACACAAGCATTGGCAATTAATAATTTTAAATCTGGAACATTTGGTGTTTTTGGAGATTTTCCAGAATTAGATAATGTACAAAAGAAAGATTTAGTTTATGGTAGATTTATAAACGATAACGATATTAAAGAAAAAAGAAAAGTATGTGTAATTGAAGAAGAAATTTACAAACAACTTTTCGATATTGATGTCTACCCAATTGGTACCTATATTAAAATTAACAACATAAATTATAAAGTTGTTGGTATGTATAAAGAAGGTCAAGTTGGAGGAGGAGGTCCACAAGGAAATATTCATATACCATTTACTACATATCAACAAGTATACAATAAAGGAGATAATGTTGGTTGGATGATGGTTACAGGTAAGCCAGAATATGATATTACACAAATAGAAGCAGATGTAAAATTACTTTTAAGAAACCTACACAAGGTACATCCAGAGGATGAAAGAGCTTTTGGTAGTTTTAATTTAGGTGAAATGATAAAACAAGTAACAGGCTTTTTAACAGGAATGCAATTTTTAACTTGGTTTGTAGGTATTGCTACCTTAATTGCAGGTGTTTTCGCCATAGGTAATATACTTTTAATTACAGTAAAAGAAAGAACTAATGAAATAGGAATTAGGCGTGCTTTAGGAGCCAAACCTTGGGAAATAAAAAGACAGATAATTTTAGAATCTGTATTTTTAACTAGTATTGCTGGTGCCTTAGGAATTATTTTTGGAGGTCTCGTGTTAATGTTAATTGATGCAACAATAGGAAGTGGTCCAGAAGCAGTTTTAAGCAATCCAACAGTAGATATTCCTGTAGTAATAATTGCAGCAATTACACTAGTTGTTTTAGGAACATTAATAGGACTAATTCCAGCACAAACAGCAGTTAGTATAAGACCAATAGAAGCATTAAGAGAAGAGTAAATAAGGATGAATTAATAATGAAGAATAACGAATTTTTTTAATAATTCAATTTTTCACTCATTAAATAAACGAATAGAAACAAGTAAATTATCAACTAATGAAAAAAACATTAATTTTTGGAGGAATAGCAGTAGCGCTTATAGCAGTTTTACTTTGGTTTGGGGCAAAAAATAGCCAATCTCCAATTCAATATGAAACAGAAACACCTTTTACAACAAATATTGTTAAAAAAACTGTTGCAACAGGTAAAGTTGTACCTTTAGAAGAAGCTGAAATAAAACCAAAAGTATCTGGTATTATTGAAGAAATTTTTGTTGAGGAAGGAGCTGAAGTTGCCGTTGGAGATTTAATTGCAACTATTAGAGTTGTACCAAATGTACAAAGTTTAAACAGTGCACAAGGAAGCGTTAAAACTGCTCAATTACGTTTTGATAATGCTAAAACTAATTACGAAAGAATAAAAGGTTTATTTGAAAAAGGGGTAAAAGCACGTTCAGAGTTTGAAGCTGCAGAATTAAGTTATAATAGCGCTCAACAAGATTTGGAAAATGCTAAAGATAACCTTCAAATTATTAAAAAAGGTTCAGCTGCTGGTATGGGGCAAACTGCCAATACAAATGTAAAAGCTGAAATTTCTGGTACTATTTTAGAAATTCCAGTGCGCAAAGGTAACCAAGTAATTGAAAGTAATACTTTTAATGCAGGTACTACAATTGCTACCATTGCAGATATGACTAAAATGATTTTTGAAGGTCAAGTTGATGAAGCTGAAGTAGGTAAAATTAAAAATGGAACAGTTTTAGAAATTTCTTTAGGAGCTATTGAAAATAAAAAATATCCAGCAAAATTAAATTTTATTGCCCCAAAAGGTACTGAAGAAAATGGAGCAGTTCAGTTTAAAATAAAAGGAGATGTAACACTAGATGATGAATTTTTTGTTAGAGCAGGTTATAGTGCAAATGCAGATATAGTTTTAGATAAAAAAGATAGTGTACTTTCTATTAAAGAAGCATTATTACAGTTCGATAAAAAAACAGAAACGCCTTATGTTGAAGTAAAAGTAGGAGATCAAGAATTTGAAAAACGTGATGTAGAGCTTGGAATTTCTGATGGAATTAATGTTGAAGTTTTATCAGGTGTAACTTTAGATGACGAAATTAAAATTTGGAATAAAACATCTAAAAAAGAAGATGACGAAAACTCTGATAATTAATTAGCTATTTAACAAATTTTTAAAAGTGTTTTAATTTTTATTAAAACACTTTTTTTATATCTTTATAGTAGGTCTTAATTATTTTTTATATATGATTTATATCAGATAAAATCTAAATTAAAAGTCCGAAATTTATTATATAAAATTTAAAGCAATTGAATATGGAGAGTCAGTTATTATTTTTAAGTGATCTAAACTTCAATCTTGAAGTTTGGAAAAGAGAGTTGAAATTTCAAGAAAGTGAAATGGATTATTTCGAAGAAAAGTTAGAACATGTTGCTATGCGAAAACTTGGAAGCAATGTAATGGTTCAACTTGAGGGGTTTCAAAATAAAATAATTCGTGAAAGAGAAGTAATGGGACAATTGAGGCACAGGATTAGAATGAAAAAACGAGAGATTGCACAAATTAAATATCAAGAAGATTCAGAAGTAAAATTTCCAGAGAAACAAACATTATTAAGAGATGAAATGAAAACTTTTGTAAAAATGCATTATGATTTAAAAGAAGATATGATGGATTTTTTCTTAAAGTATTTATAATATTAAAAAACCTTTCCAATTTTGGAAAGGTTTTTTTTTAGTTAAAATAAGTATTATATAAATTGTTTTGCTATTTTTTCGGCCTTTTTGGTTTCGGAATAATCGTAAAACCCTTCACCAGATTTAACCCCTAATTTACCAGCTAAAACCATATTTACTAATAATGGACAAGGCGCATATTTAGGGTTTTTAAAGCCATTATGCATTACATTTAGTATAGAAAGGCAAACGTCTAAACCAATAAAATCAGCTAATTGTAATGGTCCCATTGGATGTGCCATTCCTAATTTCATTACAGTATCTATTTCATGAACTCCAGCAACACCATTGTAAAGCGTTTCAATTGCCTCGTTTAACATTGGCATTAAAATTCTATTTGCTACAAAACCAGGGTAATCATTTACTTCTACCGGAACTTTATGTACGCTTTCTGAAAGCTTCATAATTGTATTTGTTGTTTCATTAGAGGTGTTGTATCCTCTAATTATTTCAACTAATTTCATAATTGGAACCGGATTCATAAAATGCATTCCAATTACTTTTTCTGGTCTTTTAGTAACTGCTGCAATTTGAGTAATTGAAATTGAAGAAGTATTTGAAGCTAAAATCGCTTTTTTTGGAGTAGCTTCATCTAATTGTTTAAAAATATTTAATTTTAAATCTAAATTTTCCGTAGCAGCTTCAATTACTAAATCTACATTTTTAACACCTTCGGCTATTGAAGTATATGATGTAATATTAGTTAATGTTTGCGTTTTTACAGTTTTCGAGATTTTTTCTTTTACTAAAAGTCTATCTAAATTTTTAGTAATTGTTAAAATTCCTTTGTTAATTGCTTCTTGTGAAATATCAATTAAGTGTACATTATAATTATTTTGTGCAAATACATGAGCAATTCCATTACCCATTGTTCCCGCTCCAATTACAGCTATATTTTTCATAATTATAATGTTAAAGTTAGGTTTTTATTTTAAAAATCGTTGATAATCATATGTGCAACACGTAAGGCTTCGGTACCTTGTTCTAAAGTAACTATTGGTGTTGTGTTATTTACAATTGCATCTGCAAAAGTTTCTAACTCATCTAAAATTGCATTATTAGCAGCAACTGTAGGGTTTTCAAAATAGATTTGTTTTTTTACACCTTCTGCGTTTTGTAAAATCATATCAAAATCTCCTGGTGTTTTTGGAGCATCTTTCATTTTTACAACTTCAGTGGCTTTTTCAAAAAAGTCAACAGCTATATAGGCATCTTTTTGGAAAAAACGAGATTTTCGCATATTTTTTAATGAAATTCTACTTGCAGTTAAGTTAGCGACACAACCATTTTCAAATTCTATACGTGCGTTAGCTATATCTGGTGTATCACTAATTACAGAAACCCCACTAGCATGTACACTTTTTACTTTTGATTTTACAACACTTAGTATAATATCAATATCGTGAATCATTAAATCTAAAACAACTGGTACGTCGGTACCTCTTGGGTTAAATTCTGCCAATCTATGTGTTTCAATAAACATGGGATTTACTATCGTACTTTTAACAGCTGTAAAAGCAGGGTTAAAACGTTCTACGTGCCCAACTTGTCCTTTTACACTGTGTTTACTAGCTAAATTTAAAATTGCTTCAGCTTCTTCAATTGTTTTTGTAATGGGTTTTTCAATAAAAATATGTTTACCTTTTTCTATTGCTTCTTTGGCACAATCGAAATGAGAAAGTGTTGGTGTTACAATATCAACTACGTCTACAGCTTCAATTAATTCTTGTACAGAATTGAATTTTTTATAACCAAATTCTTCCGAAACTTTTTTTGCATTTTCTTCAAATGGATCATAAAATCCAACTAATTCGTATTTATTTGATTGATTTAATAATTTTAAGTGAATTTTGCCTAGATGACCGGCTCCTAAAACTCCTGCTTTTAGCATCATAAGTATGTATAATTTTATATAAACAAAAATAACAATCTTTATGCATTTATTCCTATTTTTAGCATCTCAAATTTTAAATAATAGTGAAAGATACGCTCAAACATCAAGGACTTAGAAATCAATTAGTAGAGACAATTAAAGAAAAAGGAATTACAGATACTCATGTTTTAAAAGCTATAGCTTCTGTGCCACGACATTTATTTATGGATTCTGGATTTGAAAATTTTGCTTATCAAGATAAAGCTTTTCCTATTGCTGCTGATCAAACAATTTCACAACCTTATACAGTAGCGTTTCAAACAGAATTGTTAAATGTTAAGCCAAACGATAAAATTTTAGAAATTGGTACAGGTTCTGGATATCAAACAGCGGTTTTGCTTGAAATAGGTGCAAGGGTTTATACTATTGAACGTCAAAAAGAATTATTTAAAAAAACGAAATTTTTTTTACCTAAATTAAGTTATAAACCTAAAAAAATAATTTTTGGTGATGGGTATAAAGGATTGCCAGATGAAGCTCCTTTTGAAGGTATTATAGTAACTGCAGGTGCTCCTTATGTACCAAAACCTTTATTATCTCAATTAAAAATAGGAGGTAGGTTAGTTATTCCTGTAGGTGATAAGGTTCAAATAATGACTTTATTTGTAAGAACAGGAGAAAAAGTTTTTGAAAAACATGAGTTGGGAGATTTTAAATTTGTACCAATGCTAAAAGAAAAGAATTAGCATTGGTTAAATTTTTAGTTATTCAGTAACTCTATGCCAATATTGAGATCTTCCAAGTAAAGCAAAACCAACATAACCTCTTACTTTAAGTTTATTTGGATCTTCTAATGTTATATAGCATTTATATTCTTTACCAGTTTTAGGATCTAATATTTTAGCATCATTCCATTCGTCACCATCTTTGGAAAGGCCATCAATTATTTCCATGCCAACCATAGGTTTATTTTTTTTAGCGCCTTTACATTCTTCACATACTTTATTTTCGTTTCCTTTTTCAAGAAGTTTTACAATTTTAGCATATGCTTTACCATCTTTTTGATAAATTTCTACAATAGATTTTTCATTACCTGTTTGATCATCAATTGTTTTCCATTTTCCAAAAATAGATTGCGATTGTACTGACAAAATTCCAATAAAGAATAAACAGCTTAAAATTGAGATTGTTTTTTTCATGAGTATTTGGTTTTAGTAGTTAAAAAAACTGTTTAAAAATAGTAATTATTTTAAACAGTTTATTTTATTAATTATATAGTTATTTATGTTTGGTTTAATATATTAATCTGTTTGTGCATTAAATTGCTGAGTCCATTTTCCTTGAACTTTTAAAACTTGTTCAATAACATCTCTAACACAACCAGTTCCTCCTTTTTTTTGTGATACATATTTAGCTATTCCTTGGATTTCTGATACAGCATCTTTTGGGCAGCAGGGCAATCCAACTATTTTCATAACAGGATAATCTGGTATGTCATCTCCCATGTATAACACGTTTTCTGGGTTGATATTGTTTTTAGAAAGATATTCGTTTAACTGAACAATTTTAGTATGTGTGCCTAAATAAATATCGTTAATGCCTAAACCTTCTAAACGTGCGCGAACACCTTCGTTACTTCCTCCAGAAATAATACATACATTATAACCACTATCAACAGCAGTTTTAAGGGCATAACCATCTTTAACGCTCATATTTCTAATAAGCTCTCCATTAGTAGTTATGGTAATTAAACCATTGGTTAAAACACCGTCTACATCAAAAATAAAGGTGTTAATTTGTGGCATTATTTCTTTATAACTTTTTTCCATAGGTATTGTAAATAGATTGGGATAGCAATTTATAAATTTCTTTTTGATTTTTACTTAACATTGCCTCGTGTTTTTTTAAGGTTTTAGTATCGTTTCTTTTTGCGGGTCCTGTTTGTGCTTCAAAGGGTGTTAATGTTTCAATTTTTAAAGCAGTTTCTTTAATTAGCGGTTGTAAAATTTCAAAAGGAACATTGTTATTACTACAAATTTGGTTGCCAATATAATAAAGATGATTTACAAAATTATTAATAAAAACTGCTGAAACATGTATGTTTCTACGTTGGCTTGAATTTATATGATAACTGTTTTTTGAAATTGTTTGAGCTAATGTTTCTAGTAATTCTAAATCTTTTTTAGTTTCAGCTTCTAAACAAATTGGAATGTTAGAAAAGTCGACATTTTTATCTTTAGAAAAAGATTGTAATAAATAAAAAACACCTTTATTCGCATTGCATTTTAATTCGTCTATAGCAACACTTCCAGATGTGTGGACTACTAATTTATTGTTAAGGTTTAATTGTTTTGATACTTCTTCAATTGCATTATCTGAAACACAAATTATATAAATATCAGCGTCTTTTAACGTGTTTAAATTTGCCGTTATAGCTGTTTTATGTTTTAAATATTGAATTTTATCTAATGTTCTATTATAAACTTCAACCAGTTTAACAGTGGGTGTTTTTAATAAAATAGCTGTTAAATGGTATGCAACATTACCACCGCCAATTATACTAATTTTTATCATATTACGAAGATACTGTAATTGTAGTATAAAAAAAACCCCAACTTTTTTAAAAGTTGGAGTTTTAATCTACTAACTAAAAATTATATTATTATGCTTGTTTTTTTATAGCTGCTTGTGCTGATGCAATACGAGCAATTGGCACTCTAAAAGGAGAACAACTTACGTAGTTCATTCCTGTATTGTAGCAGAATTCTACAGAACTTGGCTCTCCACCATGTTCACCACAAATACCTACTTTTAAGTTTGGTTTTGTGCTTCTACCTTTTTCTGTTCCTGTTTTAACTAATTGACCAACACCTTCTTGATCTAGAACTTCGAAAGGATCTACATTTAAAATTCTATTTTCTATATAAACTGGTAAGAATTTACCAGCATCATCTCTAGAATAACCGAATGTCATTTGTGTTAAGTCATTTGTTCCAAAAGAGAAGAAATCAGCTTTTTTAGCAATTAAATCAGCTGTTAATGCAGCTCTAGGAATTTCAATCATTGTACCAACTAAGTATTCAACTGAGTCATTTCTTTCTTTAAATACTTCTTCTGCTGTAGCTCTAATTACTGCTTCTTGATTTTCAAACTCAGCAATTGTACCAATTAAAGGAACCATAATTTCTGGTTTTGCAACAATTCCTTTTTCTTTTAAGTTTAATGCAGCTTCAATAATAGCTCTTGTTTGCATTTCGGTAATTTCTGGATAGGTAATACCTAATCTACAACCTCTATGTCCTAACATTGGATTAAACTCTTCTAATTCTGCAACTTTAATTTTAACAGCTTCTAAAGAAATGTGCATATCTTCTGCTAAACTACGTTGTGTTTCTAATTGGTGAGGTACAAATTCGTGTAATGGTGGATCTAATAAACGAACAGTTACTGGTAAACCATCCATTGCTTCAAATATACCTTCAAAATCTTCACGTTGCATTGGTAATAATTCGTTTAAAGCTTCTTTACGTCCTTTAACGGTGTCAGCTAAAATCATTTCACGCATTGCTTTAATTCTATCTACTTCAAAGAACATATGTTCAGTTCTTGTTAAACCAATACCTTGTGCACCAAATTTAACAGCTACTTTAGCATCTTTTGGAGAATCAGCATTTGTACGTACTTGCATAGTAGCGTATTTATCTGATAATTTCATTATTTCTGCAAATTCACCACTTACTTCTGGTTCAGCTGTAGCAACTTTTCCTTCAATAATATTACCTGTAGAGCCATTTAAAGAAATCCAATCTCCTTCTTGGTATACGTGATCACCAACAGTTAATGTTCTAGCTTTGTAATCAATTTTTAAAGCACCAGCACCAGAAACACAACATTTACCCATACCACGCGCAACAACGGCAGCGTGAGAAGTCATACCTCCACGAGCGGTTAAAATACCTTTAGCAATATTCATACCTTCTAAATCTTCAGGAGAAGTTTCTATACGTACTAAAATACTGTGTTTATATTTATCTGCTTCATCTGCAAAGAATACAATTTTACCTGTAGCAGCTCCTGGAGATGCAGGTAAACCTTGTGCAATAACATTTGCTTTTTTTAATGCAATTGGATCAAAAACAGGGTGTAATAATTCGTCTAATTTATTAGGTTCAATTTTTAAAAGAGCTTCTTTTTCGGTAATTAAGTCTTCTTTTAAGAAATCCATTGCAATTTTTACCATTGCAGCACCAGTACGTTTACCATTACGAGTTTGAAGAATCCAAAGTTTACCATCTTGAATGGTGAACTCCATATCTTGCATATCTTTATAATGTAATTCTAGTTTTTGTTGGTATTCGTTTAATTCATTATAAATTTCTGGCATTAACTCTTCTAATGAAGGATAATTAGCAACTCTATCTTCTTCTTCTACTTTAGCTAATTCAGCCCAACGTAAAGAACCAATTTTAGTAATTTGTTGAGGTGTTCTTGTACCTGCAACTACATCTTCACCTTGTGCATCAATTAAGTATTCACCATTAAAAAGGTTTTCTCCTGTACCCGCATCACGTGTAAAACATACTCCAGTACCAGAGTTACTTCCCATATTTCCATAAACCATAGCTTGTACGTTTACGGCAGTTCCCCATTCACCTGGGTAACCATTCATTTTTCTATAGTATACAGCTCTATCACTATTCCAACTATTAAATACAGCCATTACTGCACCCCAAAGTTGATCCCAAGGGTTTGTTGGAAAATCGAAACCTGTACGTTTTTTTACAGCTTCTTTAAAATCATATACTAAATCTTTTAAATCTTGAATTGTGAATTCTGTATCTAATTCAATATTACGCTTATGTTTTAGAGCTTCCATTATTTCTTCAAAAGGATCAATATCATCTTTTGATTCTGGTTTCATACCTAAAACTACATCTCCATACATTTGAATAAATCTTCTGTAAGAATCCCAAGCGAAACGTTCGTTTCCAGATTTTTTAGCCAATCCAATAACTACTTCATCATTTAAACCTAGGTTTAAAACTGTATCCATCATTCCTGGCATAGAAACTCTAGCTCCAGAACGTACAGAAACTAATAGTGGGTTTTCTTTGTCTCCAAATTTAGAACCCATTATTTGCTCTACATTGTCTATAGCGTCTTCTACTTCTTTAGTAATCAATTCAACAACTGCATCTTTTCCAAGTAAGTTATACTCTGTTGAAACTTCTGTAGTAATGGTAAACCCAGGAGGAACAGGTATTCCTATTAATCCCATTTCAGCTAAATTAGCTCCTTTACCTCCTAAAAGGTTCCTCATTGTACTGTTACCATCAGCTGTTTTGTTTCCAAACTTGTAAACTCTGGTTTTGACTTCTTGTTGCGTCTCCATCTTAATATTTATTTATGTTATCTTTTTATTTTAAGAGAACAAATTTAAGAACAGTAAATAAAGTAGAATATGACTTTTGTCAGTATAATTTTCCGTTTTTAAATAAAAGTAATATTTGTTACAATTAAGATTTTGTATTTTTTATTAAGAAAATTATGGTTTTAAATACGTTTTTTATAATATTTTGATATTCAGTATTTTATTTTTATTTGATATTTTTTTTATTCTATAATTATAAAATAATAAAGCCTAAAATTTAGTGATGAAGCTAAATTTTAGGCTGTTAAACTGTTAATGTTTTAGTTAAACTTTTTTCCGAATAATTTAAATGTTTAAAAATCTGTATCTAGCAATTGTCCAGAGAGTTGTAATAAAACTAATTCTGCATTTTTGGCATCGTATTTAGCAGTGTTATAACTAGATTGTGCGTTTAATAAATTTAATTGTGCTTGTCTAAATTCTATAGATGTTGCTTGTCCCAATTTAAATTTCTCTTCAGTTCTAGAAAAGTTATTTTTATTGGTTTCTACATTTTTTTCTTCAGCGTTTAAAATAAACAATGAATTGTTATAGATTTCTAATGCATTTGCAACGTTTCGTTCTAATTCATTTAAGGCTTGTTCTTTTTGAACTTTTAAATTGTCCTCATAAATTTTTGCATTTTGAATACTTGTTTTTGTACTTCCTCCATCAAAAACATTCCAATTTAAACTTAAACCTGCATTTAAACCTTTAGAGAGTTGTTCTGCATAAGTAAAAGTTGCATCGTTATTGTATTTATTTAATCCATATGAACTATTTAAACTTAAGCTAGGGAGTAAGTTAGATTTGTTTATTTTAATCTCAAACTGACTTATTTGTAAATTTTTGTTTACTTTTTGAATTTCGATATTGTACTCTTTTGCTTTTTCTATAAGAGTATTTAAATCAAAAGCTAAATTGAATGAAATATCTGTATCTACAGAAAAATTTGTGTTTACATTTCTACCCAATACTAAGTTTAAATCTCTTTTAGAATTTGCTAATAAACGTTGTGTATTTATGTAGCTAATACTATCGTTATTTACATCAACTTCAGCATTTAAGACTTCTAATTTTGTGTTTTGCCCATAGTCAAATCCATATTTAGCTCTCAATAAGCGTTGTTTAGAAACGTTTAAAGATTCGCTAATATTTTTACTGTTTTCAGTTAATTGAGCTACATTGTAGTATATAGAAAAAATTTGCAACAAGGAATTTTCTATAACAGTTTGAGCTTCTAGTTCCGATAAATTATGCGCTTCTTTTAATTTTTTGTAATTATAAGACCTTCCTAAGCCGTCAAACAATGTATAGTTTACTCCAATTGATGCATTATAAGAATTAGATTCAGCACCATTGGTTTCTGAAACAGTTCCGTTTTGAAGTGTATATTCGGTATCGTCTAAATTGTAATTAACACCTGCACTTGCTGTAATTGTAGGTAAATAGCCGCTGTTATTTATACTTGCATTATTTTCAGCAATTTTAATATTATTTTTAGCGATTAATATTCCATAGTTATTTTCTAAAGCCAAGTTTACGGCCTCTTGTTTTGTCAGCTTTTCTTGTGCAAAACCACTTGTTAAACAAAGTGAAAATACGATTGCTATTTTATTAATATAATTCATCTTCTTCAATATTTGATTCAATAATTGCTCTTTCAACTTCTTCTTTTGTTACTTTTTCTCCAGTTCTAAGCCATTTAAAAAATACTTTAATAGAATTACCTAGAGATAATAAAAGAGGTAACATTACCAATGTTAAAACGGTAGCTACACCAATACCATAAGATATTGATAATGCCATTGGTTTTAAAAATTGAGCTTGTCTACTTTTTTCTAATAAAAGTGGAGCTAAACCTGCAATTGTTGTTAATGAAGTTAAAAAGATTGCTCTAAACCTTGAAATACCTGCTTTATACAATGCCTGATCGTATTTTAGACCTTGTTTTAAATTGGAGTTTACTTTTCCAATAAGTACCAAACCATCATTTACTAAAATACCTATAAGTGCAATGATTCCTAATCCAGATAAAACATTTATAGGAAAACCGTGAATCCAATGTCCCCAACCAACACCAATTAAACTAAAAGGAATCATTATCATTAATAATAAAGGTTGATCGTAAGATCTAAATGTAAATGCTATTGTAATATAAATTAGCATTAAAATTATAGGGAATGTTGTTGCTGCAGAGCTAGATGTTTTATTAGCTTCTCTATTTTGACCTTCGTAAAGAGCAGAAACAGTTGGGTATTTAGATAGAATTTCAGGAATTATAGTTGTTTTAATTTTTTCTAGTTCATCTACAGCACTTCCTTCAGGATCTTGTAAATCTGCATTTACTTGAATTTCTCTTTTTCCTGCTAGGTGATTAATAGCTACTTCACCTCTTTGTATAGTGTATGTGGCAATTTCACTAAAAGGAACTCTATCTCCAGTTGGTGTTGTAATCCACATATTATCTAAATCTTTTATAGATGATCTATCTTCTTTTAAATAGCGTACCCATACTTTAATTTCATCTTGTCCACGTTGAAAACGTTGTGCTTGGTAACCAAAAAAACCGGATCTAACTTGGCTCATTACAGACTGTAAATTTAGGCCTAATATATAAGCATCGTTTTTTAATTTTATTTGCACTTCTTTAATACCTTGTGGATCATTATCTGATATATCTTTTAATTCAGAATCTTGATTTAAAGCGGCTTTAAGGTCGTTTTTGGCACCTTTTAATTCGCTAATATTATTTCCTAAAAGAGAAATAGAGATTGGGCTTCCTCCAAAACTTCCACCTGAACCAAAGGTTAAACTTTCTGTGCCATAAAAAGTACCAGCTTTTTCTCTTATTGAATTTGTAATTTCTGGAGAAGAAAATTCTCTAGACTCACCAGGTAATAAATTTACAGTTAATGAGGCTTTTGAGGTTCCAGGACCAATACGTTTAATTATATTTTGTACAACTCTTTGATGATCAGATTGTTTTTTTGTATATTCTTCACTAACTAACCAAACAGATTTTTCAATTTCTGAGATTATAGAATCCGTAACTTTTTCGTTTGTACCTTGTGGCATTGTTAAAGAAATATCAACTCTATCACTTGCAATTTTTGGAAAAAAATCTGTTTTAATAATTCCACCTTGAATACCATATATTGTAAAAATTAATAATGATAAAGGAATTGCAAAACCTGCAATTTTATTTCTTAAGAAAAACTTTAAGAAAGGAGCATACAATTTATCTCTAATTAAAAATAAAAAACTTTCAGATTTAGTATTTATAGCTGTAAAAATTTGATTGATTTTAGATTTCTTTTTTTCTTTTCTAACCAAAGCTTTAGAGTGTGCAATATGTGCTGGTAAAATAATTAAAGCTTCTATTAAAGATATTATAAGTGTTAGTATTACTACAGAAGAAACTTCACCAAAAAATTTACCAATTCTTCCATCTAAAAAATAGAATGTAGAAAAAGCTAATAAAGTTGTTATTATGGCTGAAACAATGGGAGGAATTACTTCTAAAGTTCCATCTATTGCAGCTCTAATTGGACTTTTACCTTTTTCGTAGTGGTTGTAAATATTTTCCCCAATAACAATACCATCATCAACTAAAATACCGATAACTATAATCATTCCAAATAAGGATAAAACATTAATTGTAATATCAAACATTGGAGCAAAAACAAACATACCAAAAAAAGAAATTGGAAGTCCTGCAGCTACCCAAAAAGCCAATCTAGGATTTAAAAATAGTGATAAAAATAAGAGTACTAATAAAATACCAATAATACCATTATTAACAAGTAATTCTGTACGTTGCATTAGCGTAATAGAATTATCACTAGCAACATCTATTTTTACATTGGTATATTGTTGATTAAATTTATCTATATATTCATTTACAGTATTTGCAGATTTTATTAAATCTTCACTATTTGTATTTGTTATAGAAATATTTAAGGCAACTTCACCATTAAAGTAAATTCTATCAGGAGTTTCAGACCAAGTATCTCTAACTATAGCAACATCACTTAATCTAATAATATTACCAGAATTATCACTTTTAACAGGTATATTTAATAATTCTAGACCTTGGTATTTTTTATTTCGTGCCCTAATTAAATAGTCTTCTTCACTTGTTTTAATATTTCCACCAGAAATTAAAATATTTGCATTTGCTACTGCTTGTGCTACTTCTTGAAACGTAATATTATAAGCTCTTAAATCGCTTTCTTTTATAGCAATATCAATTTCTTCTTCAGGAAATCCAGTTAATGAAACTTGAGAAATTCCTTCCATTCCTCTAATATCATTTTCTATAGTTCTACCGTATTGTTTTAGCGTAGCTAAAGGTAAATTATCTCCACTTACTGTAAATGAAATTGTTTGTCTAACACTTTCAATTTTAGAGATAACAGCAGGTTCCATTCCAGAAGGGAAGGAGGGAACTCTATCTACTGCGTTTTTTACATCAGCTAAAACTACATCTACATTTTTACCTTTTTCAACCTCAATATTTATAGAAGCCGAATTTTCAAGAGAAACAGAAGTAACCCTATCTACACCAACTATCCCCTTTAAATTGTCTTCAATTTTAAGAACAATTCCTTCTTCCATTTCTTCTGGAGATGCTCCAGGATATGTTACACTAATGCTAATACTATCAGAATCTGTTAATGGGAAAAAGGAAGATTTCATTGAAAGTATACCAACAATCCCAAAAATTATAAATGCAATGATAAAAATATTAACTGCAACAGGGTATTTTATAAAATATGTAATTATTTTTTTCATTGTTTATTGGTTGTTGGTAGTTTCATTAATAGTTTTAACTAACATACCATTATAAGCCCCTGGAAGAGGTTTAGATAAGATATTTGTGCCATTTTCTAAACCTTGTACAATTACAGTATGATCGTTATAATATGCCGGGTTTATAGTAACTAAGTTTAGTGTAGAATCTTTTACTATAAAAAGTTTTGTGTCTTCTACCAATAATTGTCTAGAAACTTCCACGGCGTTTTCAATAGATTTAGTTTCTAAATCTGCAGTTAAATACATACCTTCTCTTAGTTGTTCTCCTTTAACTTGTAAAAAAGCTTTTACTGTTTGTGTGGTTTGGTCTACTTTACCGTTTACCCTAATAACGGTAGCCTCCCAAACATTGTCTTTATTTTGACTGTAAATACTAACAGTATTTCCTTTTTTTAGTAGATTGGCATAGGTTTGGTTTATATTTACTTCCATTTCATAAACAGAAGGATCTATAAATTCTCCTAGTTTTTGTCCAGATCTAACTAAAGAACCTTGCGTAACCATTACTTCAGTTAAAATACCTTTAAAAGGAGCTCTTAAAGTGTATTTTCCATGTTTAACTTCTAAATTTTTAACGTTGTAATAAGTTGTGATAATACCTCGCCCGGAAATAAAGAATTTCTCTTTTTCTGAATTTGTTTCAGGTAATTTAGGTATTGGTTTATTAATATCGAAATTATTTAGATAAGATTTCCATTTCTGATATTCGTTAGGATAATCTAATTGAATATCTGGCATTATTGCTGTAATAACATTGAATAAATTACTTTTCTGAGCTTTTAAATTAGCATAAAACTCATCGCTGTTAATAGAAATTATAGCTTCATTTTTTGCAAATTCTGTTCCTTCTTTAAAGTCTTTAGAAGTTGTTTTTAAAATACCTTGCACTTCAGAGTACAATTCAATTTTATTACTAGCTGTTAAACTTCCACTAGTAGTTATAACAACAGGAATAGCACTGTTTGTAATTGTTTTAGTATAAACGGTACTTACAATTTTATTGAAAGTAGGGTTGCCCTTTTTATTGTTGTTTACAATTGCTATTCCTCCAATAATTGATAGCGCAATTAATAAAAGGCTTCCAATTGTAATAATTGTTTTTCTCATAATTTAAATGAATGTTCTTGGGTTATATTTAGTTGTATTTTTTTTATAGTTTCAATAGCTTGTGCTATTTCTGTATTCGAAATTCCTTTTTGAAGTTTCTCAATAGTTTTTTTTAAAAAAGGTAGAGTAGTTGCATACATTTCTTTTCCAAGATTTGTTAAATAGATGTTTTTAACTCTTTTGTCTGCCTTTATATGTTTTCTGGTAATTAGTCCTTTTTTCTCCATAGTAGACATTAATCTAGAAAACGAAGTTTTATCACTTTCTGTTATTAAAGCAATGTCATTTTGTGGTTTACCATTATTTTCACTTAAAACCTTTAAAACAACAAATTGCTCTTTAGTTAAGTCAATAGTATGATCTTTAAAAACTTTATTAATATAGCTTGCATGCATTTTAGCAGTAATACCTATCCACGGAAAAATTGAATGCTCTAAAAACATTATTAATTTATTTTTTTGGCAAATATATGGTATTAGTCAATATAGTTGTATCTACAACTATGTTAATTAGTGTTAAAAAAACAACTTAAAAATACCAATAAACGTGTTGATATATATTATACCTTTGTTTTAAATTAAATATTATAGGTTTGTAAATAATTGCGCAGTGTAATTAATTATATAATAACAATAATGCGTAACATAGTAATTTTTTAAAAATATAGAGTAGAATGAAATTAGATATTTTAGCTGTTGGAGCACACCCAGATGATGTGGAATTAGGTTGTGGAGCAACATTATTAAAAGAAATTTCTTTAGGAAAAAAAGTAGGAATTTTAGATTTAACTCGAGGAGAGTTAGGGACAAGAGGTTCTGCAGAAATTAGAGATCAAGAAGCAAAAGCTGCTGCAAAAATATTAGGAGTTGAAGTTCGAGAAAATTTGGCTTTTTCTGATGGGTTTTTTATTAATGATAAAGCACATCAGCTTGAAATTATTAAAATAATAAGAAAATATAAGCCTACAATTGTACTATGTAATGCTTTTGATGATAGACATATAGATCATTCAAAAGGAAGTAAATTAGTGTCAGATGCTTGTTTTTTATCGGGTTTAGTTAAAATTGAAACTACATTAAATGGAGAAGTACAAGAGGCTTGGAGGCCAAAACAAGTTTACCATTATATACAGTGGAAAAATATAGAACCAGATTTTGTAGTTGACGTCTCTGGCTTTATAGATACTAAGTTAGCAGCTGTAAAAGCCTATAGTTCTCAGTTTTATGATCCAAAAAGCAACGAGCCAACTTCACCAATTACTAGTAAAAACTTTTTAGATAGCATAGTTTATAGAGCGCAAGATTTAGGAAGATTGATAGGAGTATCGCACGCAGAAGGTTTTAATACAGAGCGTTACGTTGCCGTAGAAAATTTAGATAAATTAATTTAAAAAAATGCTTGTATAAAATTATACAATGTTTTACATTTGCATTCGCGATTAAATGGTGGTTGTAGCTCAGCTGGTTAGAGCGCCGGATTGTGGTTCCGGAGGTCGCCGGTTCGAAACCGGTCTTCCACCCAAAATAAAAGGTCTGTTTTACAGACCTTTTTTTGTATCCAAACTTTATTTTTATTAAAATTTATACTACATAACAATTATTTTAATAGTTTTACAAACTAAAATTTAAATTATTAAAATGAAAAATTATATATTTATTGCTGTACTACTTGTAACAACTTCAATTTTAGCACAAACCACAAGTAATTTAGAGTTACAACAACAAAAAATAAAATTAGCTTTAAGTTATAATGATAAAGAAGCAGCGGCTTCTGCAATGTATTCTATTATAGCTTTAGAAGGTGAAAAAAGTACTTATAAAGATAGTTTAGCGTATATGTATTTTAATGATGCTAAATACATTTCTAGTTTTTTAGTTACAAATGATATTTTAAAGTACAAACCAGACAATATTGAATTGTTAGAAATGAATGCCATTTCGGTTGAAAATATGGGAGCTTTAGATAAAGCTATTGAGGTTTATACAAATTTGCTTTCTAAAACTAAAAATAACTACCACGCATATAAATTAGCAGGATTACAAGTAGCCTCTAATAATTTGTTAGAAGCTTATAAATCAATTAAAAAAGCTGATTTATTAGAAGATACGGGTAAAATACAAGTAACTTTTCAAGTAAATAAAAATTATAACCAAAGTGTTGATTTAAAAGCTGCAATTGCTTATTTAGAAGGAATTATTTTATTAAACTTAAAAAAAGAAACTGAAGCTAAATTAAGTTTTATGCGTGCTGTAAATTTATTCCCAGATTTTGTATTAGCTAAAAGTAAATTAACAACGTTAGAAAACTCTGAACAAAAAGAAGAAGAATAGGTTTTAAAAAATATTAGAAACGGGATTGTATTTTTTGATAGTGCAAGTTTTTTTTGAAGCCTAAATACTTAATTTTTATAGAATACAATATGAAATGCCAATTAGGCACAAGTATTTTATGTGCTGTTAATATTTAAAATCTAATAATAAAGTAAACCTTTATTCTATTAATTATTACTAAATTATACGTTTAATTTTTCGGCTAAATAAGGCGCTGTTAAAGAATCTTTACACTTAATAAGCTCTTCTGGTGTGCCTTGAAATAGTAGAGCACCACCGTTTTTACCACCTTCTTTTCCTAAGTCTATAATGTAATCGGCACATTTAATTAAATCAATATTATGTTCAATTACTATGATAGAGTGTCCATTTTCTATTAAAGCATTAAACGATTTTAATAATTTTTTAATATCGTGAAAGTGTAATCCAGTAGTAGGTTCATCAAAAATAAATAGTGATTTACTTTGGCGTGTTCCTTTCACTAAAAATGAAGCCAATTTAATACGTTGAGCTTCACCTCCAGAAAGTGTTGAAGACGATTGCCCTAGAGTTACATAGCCTAATCCAACATCTTGAAGCGGTTGTAGTTTTTTTACAATTTTAGTTTCGTTATGCTCTTTAAAAAAGCTAATAGCATCATCTATAGTACTATTTAATATATCATTTATATTTTTTTTGTAGAATTTAACTTCTAAAATTTCCTTTTTAAAACGTTTTCCTTTACAAGCTTCACATTCTAAATGCACATCAGCCATAAATTGCATTTCTATGGTAACTTCGCCTTCACCTTTACAAACTTCACAGCGTCCACCTTCAACATTAAATGAAAAATGTTTTGGCTGGTAATTTCTTATTTTCGATAATTTTTCTGAAGCAAATAAGGCTCTAATATCATCATAGGCTTTTATATAAGTTACCGGATTTGATCTACTAGAGCGCCCAATTGGGTTTTGGTTTATAAATTCTATATGTTCAATGGATTTAAAATCGCCTGTAATTTCAGTAAACTGGCCGATTTTTTCTCCATAGCCACCAATTTTCTTTTGTATGGCAGGAAATAAAATTTTACTAACCAAGGTACTTTTTCCACTACCTGAAACACCTGTAATTACAGTTAAACAATTTAAAGGGAAGGTGACATCAATATTTTTTAAATTATTTTCTCTGGCTCCAATTACTGTTACTGCTTTTTTTGAAATTCTTCTTGTATTAGGTACTTTTATTTGTTGAGTATTGTTTAAATAATGTGCTGTTAAAGAGTCTGTTTTTAAAATTTCTTTAAAAGTACCTTCTGCAACAATTTCTCCTCCAAAAGTTCCAGCTTCAGGTCCAATGTCTATAATTAAATCGGCAGCCTTCATAATATCTTCATCGTGTTCAACAACAATAACAGTATTTCCTAAATTACGTAAGTCTTTTAGCACTTTAATTAAGCGCTCGGTATCTTTTGGGTGTAAACCAATACTTGGTTCATCTAAAATATACATAGAACCTACCAAACTACTTCCTAAAGATGTTGCTAAGTTTATACGTTGACTTTCACCACCTGATAATGTATTTGAAGTTCTATTTAAAGTTAAGTAATTTAAGCCTACATCATTTAAAAATTGCAATCTGTTATTTATTTCAACCAATAAACGTTTTGCAATTTTTTCTTCATAAACATCAAGTTTTAGATTTTTAAAAAAGGTTGCTAATTCATTTAAAGGTATATCAACCAATTCGCTAATATTTTTTGAATTTATTTTTACATAATTGGTTTCTTCTCTTAACCTTTTGCCATTACAAGCGGTACATTTTGTTTTACCTCTGTAGCGAGAAAGCATTACTCGATATTGAATTTTATAGCTTTTTTCTTCTAAATGTTTAAAGAAATGAGACAAACCATTAAAAGAATTATTACCTTTCCAAATAAGATTTTTTTGAGCTTCGGTTAGTTCGAACCAAGGTTTATGGATTGGAATATCGAATTTATAAGCGTGAGTTATTAAATCGTTTTTATAATGACTAAATGAATCTGATTTCCAAGGTAAAATAGCATCTTCATAAATTGAAAGAGCTGTATTTGGTATTACTAAATCTTTATCAATACCTATTACATTACCATATCCTTCGCAAGTAGGACAAGCTCCGTACGGGTTGTTAAAACTGAATAAATGTGTATTAGGTTCTAAAAACTGAATACCATCTAATTCAAATTTATTATTGAAAAGAGTTTCTTCTTTGGTGTCTAAATTTTGAATAATACAAGCGCCTTTTCCTTCAAAAAAAGCAGTTTGAATAGCATCACCTAAGCGGTTAAAAAAGTCTTCATTATCTTTTACTACAATTCTATCTATAACTAAATAAAAATCACGCTCTATATCTTCTGTAATAGCTTCAATTCTAAGAATTTCATTTTTATATTTTATTCTAGCATAGCCTTGTTGTGCTAATATTTTTAAAGTTTGAAGCACGCCTCTTTCTTCAGGTATTTGTACAGGAGCAAGTAGTAATAATTTTGTTTTTAGAGGTGTTTTTTTAATGTGATTAATAACATCGCTAACAGTATGTTTTTTTACTTCGTTTCCTGAAATAGGAGAGTAGGTTTTACCAATTCTGGCAAATAATAATTTTAAATAATCGTAAATTTCTGTTGAGGTTCCAACGGTAGATCTAGGGTTTGTAGAATTTACTTTTTGTTCAATTGCAATAGCAGGAGCTATTCCTTTAATATAGTCTACTTTTGGTTTGTTTAATCTACCTAAAAACTGGCGCGCATAGGACGATAAACTTTCAACGTATCTTCGTTGACCTTCTGCAAATAAAGTATCAAAAGCCAAACTAGATTTTCCAGAACCAGAAAGTCCTGTAATTACAACCAATTTATTTCTAGGTATTGCAACATCAATATTTTTTAAATTGTGAAGAGAGGCTCCTTTAATTAGAATATTTTCTTTTGGGTTTAATTCGGCAAGGTTTTTGGTCATAATTACTTCAGAAAATTAAAAAACAAAGATAATTACAATTAATGAGAATTTTAATAGCATTGTAAAACATAATTTAAAAAATATACATAGTAAATTTAACTTTTACTTGTAAATGTTAAAAAAATACTGCATATTTGATTATTAATTCTAAAAAAAGAGCGCCTATATAACACAATTACTTTTTAAATCAAATACAAATTGAATAAACCCCACTAAAATGTATTTTTATTATGCAAAGTAAAGTTATATCCGATAGCGTTTTAGTTAGCGACTATATAAATGGTAACGAAAAATCATTAGAGATTCTAATTATTCGACATAAACAGCGAATATTTAGTTTTATATTGTCTAAAGTTTTAGATAGAGAAATTGCCGAAGATCTTTTTCAAGATACTTTTATTAAAGTTATTAATACTTTAAAAAGAGGTAAATATAATGAAGAAGGTAAGTTTTTACCTTGGGTAATGCGTATTGCTCATAATTTGGTAATTGATCACTTTAGAAGAAATAAAAGAATTCCTACATTTAAAAATACTGATGAATTTGATATATTTACAGTAATTAGCGATGAGGTTTTAAATGTTGAAAAACAACTGATTAAGGATCAAATATTAGACGATATTAGAGGTTTAATAGTTGAGTTACCCGAAGATCAAAAGGAAGTGTTAGTTATGCGTATGTATAAGGACATGAGTTTTAAAGAAATAGCAGAAAATACAAACGTAAGTATAAATACGGCACTTGGAAGAATGCGTTATGCATTAATTAATTTAAGAAAGTTAATAGAGAAACATAATGTTATTTTAGTAAATTAATACTAAATGTAAAATTTCATCGTTATATTAGTGTAAATCCAATATATATGATGAAACTTTACTCTGAAAACATTCCTACTTTGGAACAACCAAAAACTGAAATAATTCAATATTTGCTGAATTACTCTAAACAAATGAGGGTAATTAAAACCAACAAAAACAACTATATTGAATTACATTTGAATTAATGTTCTTTAAGCCCATTTTTTAACCAGAAATGGGCTTTTAAAATTTTAATTTTTTAGTGTGGTTATAATTTATTCTGTTGAGACTTTTTAATAATAGCTTTTAGTCGTTCTTTTGTAGCTACTTTAGAAGCTTTAACTTTGTTTATTTTTTGCTTTATTAATTTAGAGTGTAAAGCCTTATTTTTTGTGTTTTTAGCACTCCCTTTTTTAGCCATTTTTAATTTTATTTAAAACAGATTTTCTACCAATAGTTTTTGTAATAATATCTTTTTCAATATTCCAACCTCTTGCAGGAGAATATTCTCTACCATAAAATATAATTTGCAAATGAAGTTTGTTCCATAATTCTTTAGGAAATAAACGTTTAGCATCTTTTTCACTTTGAACAACATTTTTTCCACTTGATAAACCCCATCGATATAATAATCTGTGTATATGCGTATCAACAGGAAATGCAGGTACACCAAAAGCTTGGCTCATAACAACACTTGCGGTTTTATGTCCAACAGCTGGAAGTTCTTCTAGATCTTTATAGTTTTGAGGTACTTTTCCTTGGTGTTTTTCTATTAAAATTTTAGATAACCCGTAAATACCTTTCGCTTTCATAGGAGATAGACCAACAGGTTTTATTATTTCTCTTATCTCTTCAACGCTAAGTTTTATCATATCGTACGGATTATCTGCTTTAGCAAATAAAATAGGTGTAATTTTATTTACACCAATATCTGTACTTTGGGCAGATAATAAAACTGCAACTAACAGTGTATAAGGGTCCTTATGATCTAAAGGAATTGGAACTTCTGTGTATAATTCTTCAAGAGTATCAATTACAAATTGAATTTTTTCTTTTTTTGTCATTATTTAGTAGTTGTAAAAAATAAAAGTACAAAGTTTCTTAAAATTTACAGAGATAATTCTTAAAAAAGTTTTAATTGTACTAATAACTTTTTAACTTTCAATTTTAAAACCAATTATAAATGACAACATTAAAAGTAGGTGATAAAGCACCAAATTTTGAAGCATTAGATCAGCAAGGAAATACCATTAAATTAACAGATTATGCAGGGAAAAAATTAGTATTATTTTTTTATCCAAAAGCGAGTACACCTGGTTGTACAATGGAAGCCTGTAATTTAAGAGATAATTATCAATCTTTTTTAGCAAAAGGATACGATGTTTTAGGAGTAAGTGCCGATTCTGCAAAGCGTCAACAAAATTTTATTAATAAAAACGAACTTCCGTTTCCGTTATTGGCAGACGAGGATAAAACCGTAATTAATGCTTTTGGTGTTTGGGGGCCAAAGAAATTTATGGGAAGAGAATATGATGGGATTCATAGAACAACTTTTGTTATTGATGAAAATGGAATTTTAGAAGATATAATTTCAAAAGTAAAAACAAAACAACATACAAGTCAGATTTTAGAATAATTTTGCTATGTATTTATAGTTATTCTTTTTTTTAAGTAGGGTAGAGGAAGTGTTTTTTATTAAGGTGTTGTATTTTAAATAGTTAGATTCTAGTTTTTAATTAAAATTTAATATATTTGAAATGCTATGGATAAAAATTACATTTCATTTACTACAGTTATTTTAAAAAAAGTAATTCACAGAAAAAAACCTGTTTTACTTTTTACATTTAAATATGATGACAAAATAATTAACCTTTTAAGGCAAAATCCTTTTTTTAAATGGAGTAAAACTTTAAAAGGTTGGTGTTGCGATTATACTGATGAAAATTTAAAAATTGTAAAAAAGGATGTTGTACCATTTCTTAGATTTACTTTTGACAAAGAAAGTTTTAACACACAAAAATTAAAGTATTATAAAGATCGAAAGCTTTCAGACAAAAATAAAGTACTTATAAGTAGTTATGTAAAGTACCTAAAGGGTAAAAGATATAGTGAAAGTACTGTTAAAACCTATTTTGGATTTTTAGCTGATTTTCTTGATTATATTCAGCCTAAAACTATTTCAAGCTTAACAAATAGAGATGTAGAAAAATTCTTAGAGGATAGTTTTGTTCCTAGAAATTACAGTATAAGTTCACAGAGACAATTAATTAGTGCTATTAAATTATTTGCAATATTTTATCCAGAATGTCAAATTAAAGGTCTTGAATTAACTCGACCCAAAAAATCAAAAAAACTACCAGTTGTTCTTTCTCAACAAGAAATTATTTTACTATTACAAAACACAAAAAATATAAAACACAGAGCAATAATAGGATTATTATATTCTTCAGGATTAAGAATTGGAGAACTTTTAAACTTAGAGTTAAAACACATAGATATAAAACGAAAACAAGTATATCTTTACCAGGCTAAAGGAAGAAAAGACAGATATACGACTTTGGCCGATAGTTATATACCACTATTTATGAATTATGTAAATAGTTATAAGCCAAAAAAATATTTTGTTGAAGGTAAAGAATTTTCTAAATATACATCAAGTAGTATAAGAGCATTCTTAAAAAGGTCTGCCAATTTAGCTGGAATTTCAAAACATATTACACCTCATACATTAAGACACAGCTACGCTACACATCTTTTAGAGGATGGTATTGACCTTAGATTAATACAAGAATTATTAGGGCATGCTAGACCAGAAACAACTATGATTTATACACACGTATCAAAGAAAAGTTTATTAGGGGTAAGAAGTCCATTAGATGCTGCAGTAAATAATTTTCAAAAAACAAATAACGATACAACACTTAAAATAACCTAATATGAAGAATTTGATAAATATCATACATATTAAGCAATTCAATAATTATATTTGTTTTTAAATATAAATACTATCATTTTTTTTGAATAAAAAATGAAATTTAAGAAATTAAAAATTAGATTAAAAGTGTTTATATCCCGTAAATTAGAATGGGATAAAGACACTTTTTATGATTATATAACTCGTTGGGCACAATTTGACGCAACCAAATCGAAAAATTACATCTAATATAAAAACATCGTTATGAAAAAATTACTAATCTTTACTTTAATTGGATTTACAATTTTAGGCTGTAGCTCTGATAATGATGAAGTCCTAAATGATTCTGATTATGCCGAGTATATAGTTGACAACTCTATTGATACGGAAATTAATTTTATGCCGGAAGAAATATATACAAGTAACGAAACTCAAGAACCAGTTTTAAAACTAAAATTAATTACTTCTGAAATTTACCCTTGTATAAATTACGGACTGTCAACAACCGAATTTATAAATGGTAATGAATTAATCGTAAGATTTGAGCAGATAATTGAACCTGGATTATGTTTTACTGCATTGGGACCTGCAACATCCTATATCGAGTTACCTCAAAATATAAATAAAGTAACTTTTTTAAATGGAAGAGTAACTGATAAGTATTCTATTGAAATTAACGAACAAAAAGTATCTATAACACTAATCGAAAATAACTTTACGACTTCATTACACGACAAAACTTTTAGGATTCCAAAAAATTCATTTGCATATGTTTGCGGAACTAATACAAATAACACAAACATTTATACAGATTATTCGGCCATTATAGAACAAAATCCTGATTTCACAGAGTTTGAATTTGAAGGAGAAGGAAGAATACCTTATCCTGAAACAACTGATGGAAACTGGGTCAATCATCCCTCAAAATATTATAAATACACAGATTCGGTCGAATTTGATAATTTAGCTAACATATTGAACGATTATTCCTCAACAAACATTGAAGAAAATTCAGGAGTTACCATTTCAATATATAGTTGGAATAATATAAAATTTTACAGTTGGATTGAAAATTAAAAACTGTGCCCAACACCGTATATAATTTATTGCTGGCTTCTTGCCTACTTACGAAAGTCCTCTCGGACTTTCTTGGTCGGTAATTATTTACTAAATTAGATGCTTAAAACACGCAACAAACCATATACAAACACGTTCTACGCAATTTGACCGACCAATGAACAAAGCATTAAAATATGGACTTCTGATTTTCGGAATTGTAATAATTACAGTTGTCGGATTTATTGGATTTGGACTTTATTCAATGGAAATTGAAGACCATTATGGCGACTTAAAGGAATTATATTATGATTCAGAAAACGGAGATTTAATTGTAAACAAAACAACATCCGAATTTGGCATAATTGAGAAAAACTGGAAAAGAATTAATATTAGAACACAACAAAAGGATTCGACTGATTTATATAATTGGGTTTATCAAAACGGAACAGAAACTAAATCGGAAATTTATCGAACGAAAAACGGAGAAACTGAACTGAACGGAATTACATACTCTGAATTGGAAAAAAGAATTAAAAATTCGGACTTTAAACTAATAATTAAGAATTAAATATGGAACCAAGTCTTTTGACTTCAATTATCGGAATTGCCATTTTTGCGTTAATTATGTATTTCGGATTTAAATACGCAAATGGAAAATGGAAAGTATCTGAATCTAAAAAAAATGAATACGTGAATTGGTCAAACAAACACGGAAAAACGATAAAAAAAGGAATAATTATAATATCAATAATTTACGGAATTTCGATGATAATTCAAATTTCGAATATGATTTAGCGGAATAAAAAACTGCGTAGAACACCGTATATAATTTATTGCTAGTTCAAGCCTACTTACGAAAATCCTCGCGGATTTTCTATTCGGTTTTTATTTGCTAACTTAGTTGCTTAACCACGCAACAAACCATATACAAACACGTTGCCCACAATTACTATAAATGAGTAAAATAGATAAATACCTTTCTGATTTTGATGATTATGAACTAGCCTTTTTTGCGAAATATAAGCTTGATACATACTTGAAAAATTCTCAAGAAAAAATTAAAAAGATTCTATTTAAAAGAGGATTAACCGAGTACAGAATTGAACAATTGATTGAGGAAAATCCTAAATCAAAATTGATTGATGAAAAAGAAAGATGTCCAAGATGTTATTCTAATAAAATTAGAAAGGATAAAGTAAAATATACTAATGAATCAAGTGGAGGGAGTTTTGGTATTTTAATTAAAGCTTACAATTCTAATAATGAAAAAGTCACCTACAAAAACGAGGTCATTTGTAATGTTTGTGGATTTTGGCTAAAAGACCCAAATAATGAAAAACCGAAAATGAATATAACAAGATTAATGAGTAGGTTTTTGACAAAAATAAGAGGAATAAAATAATTGGATTAAAATAACTGTGGGCAACAACTCATAAAATTTATGCTTAAATTTGAACTAGTACAAACGACAAACATTCAACAAGCGATTTGCTACCACCGAAAAATCTCCGATTTTCCAGTCGCACAAATCTTATAAAAACTCGTTACTTAAAATTGCGGATGAAAATCCAGATTGAAAAAAAAATGCTAAAATCGATTGTAAAATATTGCTTATTAATGACAATTCTAATTTCTTATTTGAGTTGTGCTGAAAAACCTAGTATCTGCGAAAATTATAAAACTCCAAAGAAAATAAAATTAAAAACTTTAGTAAATCGAGGTGAATATAGAGTTGTGAATATCACTCAAAAAGATATTATTGATTTCTTTAGTAATGAGATTTGCTTAACGGAACCCGTTTATATAATCGGGACAAATGGAGAAATTTGGAATATATCAATATATTTTGATGACGACAAAAAAATGACACTTGCTAAATCGGTTAGCGGAACGTATTATTTCAGAGATAAAAGCGGAAAATATAAGAATGATAAATTAGCTATAAAATTGGCTGAATTAATAGATAAAGAATAAATACGGATTTGAGCAATGAAACGGTCTGAATTTAACTTGATTTGAGAAAATTATAGAGTAGAACGAAAAACAACTTTAAGTAACACCTCATAAAATTTATGCTTACTTTTAAACTAAATAACGAACCGATTAACATTCAACAAACAATTTGCTACTACCGAAAAATCTCCGATTTTCCAGTCGCACAAATCTTATAAAAACACGTTGGCACACATATGATGAAAAAGATTATTTACTTACTGATTTTGTTCTCGATTGTTAGTTGTGAAAACGAAAAAGTTAAATATTATCCTTCTGATTTTGATATTTCAGAGTTTAATGGAGAAATAATTTCGTTAGATTCCACAAATTATAATTTTTCACAGATTACTGATAAAATTGATTTCCAAAATTTGATTCTTGAGTTTAATGATAACAAAACGACAAAGCAAGTAATTCCATATAATTTCAAATTTGGCTCATTTAGGAAAAAAAATATTTTAGGAATTGATTCCGATTCGATTTATAAAGAAAATGGCTTTTCAATTGATAAAATTGATTTAATTATGGAAAAACATTATCTAAATAAAGGAAAAAACAATGAGTATCCTGATTTCTCGAAAAAAGCTGTAGTTGCAATAATGATTGACTCAACTGATAGCGGGAAAAAGTTAAAAAAATTATTAGTCAAAGTAACTAATTCTTTTGATAAGTTAGAGATTAAATCAAACGATACATTAAAACTTTATGTTTTCTTGAATTATTTAAAAATTGATAAGAAATCGATTAAAGATTAAATACGTGAGCCAACAACTCATATAATTTATGCTTAAATTTGAACTAACATTAACGACAAACATTCAACTAACGATTTGCTACGGCAGAAAAATCTCCGATTTTCCAGTCGCACAAATCATATAAAAACACGTTGCCCACAATAAGGAACACTATGGAGAGAGAAGAACATATCCATATTAAATTTTTAAAATATTTATTAAGTAGAAATAATCATTTTGGATATGTCGAGGTACGAGATTTTCTGCTTGAAAATTTTAAAGATGAAAAAAATGATAGGGTATTTATGGGTAGATTTTTAGGTCTTATGGTGTCTGAAAATTACATTGAATATCTACCTGGTAGATTGACTGTTGGGGTTCAGTTTGAAACAAGTAAAGGAGATTTAATACCAAGAGATGAAATATCTATTGTCGTGAGAATTAAACCAAAAGGAGTTGAATTGGTAAATTCTTATATAATCAATCATAAAAATTTAAACGCTGTTTATTATACTATTGGAATAAGTATTTTAGCTTTACTTATTTCTTTATTTAGTTACAATAATTCATATAAGAAACAAGAATATGATTTCGGTATTTTGAGTAAAAAAATAGACTCATTGAGTACCGAAATCAATAAAAAAGATTTAATTATTAATAAAAAAACAGAATACGAGCCAATTGATACAATCCAAGAATAATACCGAATTTAGCAAGAGTCATCATAATGAAATATTTTCTGTCTGAAAAAAAGTAACTGTGGGCAACAGTGCGTATAAAAAATAGCTTCTTTCTGGTGAGCCATTTACCCAATTTTGTGTTTTTAAACCAGTTTACTAATCCTAAATTCTGTGTGTTTTTTACGCTACTTTTCATACTCTAAGTCGTTAGGCACAAGCAAAGAAAACATCAACTTAAACGAAAATTAGAAACAAAAATGAAAGCAATTTTACGACAGAAATCAAAAAGAAAACAACTTTTATGGATTGTAGGTTTAATTCTGCTTGTAATATTTTTAATTCGAGTTTATGTTATACCAAAACACTTTCCAAACAGTACAAACGAAACACTTATTTATCTAAAATCAGTTTTAGATAAAATTTCTATTTCACTTATTGTATCAATGTTCATTGGATGGTTTCTATTCAAAATAGAAGTACCTGAAGAACAAAGTAAATTTGAAATAATTGAGCCCAAGAGAATTGCTGATTATTTTGCATTAGGTAGAATAGGTACAAGTTTCTGGTATTTTTCTGGAGGTGTTGGACGATTTAGTAGAAATGTTACTATTCCTAAAATAGCTGAAATTTCTCAGTCAAATAATACGAGTAAAATTATTCGTTTAAATATCATTAATCCATTGGATGAAGAGTTATGTGAAAATTATGCGAAGTATAAAAATTCTCTAAGATCTGCAAAAGACACAAAAATAAATTGGTCTTCAAAATTTGTAAAAAATCAAGCTTTTGCTACTATTTTTAAATCGATAATTTATAAATCTCACTTTCCAATGTTAGAGATTGATATTTATTTAAAAAAGATTTTTACTACAACTAGAACCGATTTAAATGAATCTAATTGTGTTATAACCAAAGAAGATAAAAGGGATTTAGGTTTAGTTTGTACTAAAGATACCTTTCTTTATAAAACTTACAAAGAAGAAATTTATCAAGAATCAAAACAATTATCAAAACTAAATATTGACAAAGAAATCGATAATGTTGTTTTAAATAATATCACAAAAATTAATGTCGAAGAAATTGCAAAACTTTATGACTTTAAATTAGAGGAACAAGACTTAATAGAAATTACAGGATTTTTAAATGATGGAAAATCAATATACTAAAGACTTTTTTCACACTTTAAGAGAGTATTATAGAACTAAAAATATTATCAAAATATCAGAAAGTTGTAATAAAATTATAAAAGACCTAAAATCAAATGATTTAATGATTCATCCTTTGGGTTTTTATTATAACAATCTTTTTGAATTTGAAAATAATGAGAAATTTAGAATACATATATGGTCGAATAACTCAGAAAGACTAAAACCTTTAATGGACATTCATAACCATTATTATAATGTAATTAGTTATGTTGTAACTGGTCATATATTTAATACTCTTTATAGCTCTTCTAAATCAATTCCATCTACTCATTCATTATATTCAGGTTCTTATGATAAAGATGGTAAAAGAATACTTAAGAAAACAGGTCAAAACTTCAACTTAAAGAAAATAGTTCAAAATAAAATTAAAGCCGGAAATTTATATATAATTGATAAAGCTGAAATACATAAAGGAGAAGTTCCTTCATCAGAATTCACAATTACTATAGTTTATACAGAGAAACCAACAAATCCTAACCCACAAGTTTTTGGAAAAATTAATAAAGAAGACGAATATACTTTTCCGAAATTAATGATTGATAAGAATGAAGTTAAATATATTCTTAGAAAATGCCAGTGCCTAACACCGTATAAAATTAATTGCTAGTTCTCGCTTACTTACGAAAGTCCTCGCGGACTTTCTATTTGTGTTTTATTTATTAACTTTAGTACTTGAAACACGCAACTAATCTTATACAAACACGTTATGTGCAAGCGGAAAGCAACATCGAGATTAAATGAATGAACAGTTTATAGAAGAAAAAACATTTAAAAAGAAGGACTTTTCGGAAAATGGACTTGAAAAAGGCGAATATGAATTATGTACTTTTTTAAATTGTAATTTCTCGAATTCTGATTTGTCGAAAATTAGGTTTATAGACTGCGAATTTTATGACTGTAATTTAAGTTCAGCTCATATTTTACAAACAGGATTTCAAAATGTACTTTTTAAAGATTGTAAAATGTTAGGTTTGCAATTCGATAAATGTAACGACTTTGGATTTTTAATAAAAGTTGACAAATGCCAATTAAATCATTCGTCATTTTTTAAACGGAAACTTTCAAAATTTTCATTTCAGAAAACCAAACTTCAGGAAGTTGATTTTACGGAGTGTGATTTAAGTTTATCCGTTTTTGATGATTGTGACTTACAAAATGCAATATTCAAAAACACAAACTTGCAAAATGCTGATTTTAGAAGTTCTTACAACTTTTCAATTGACCCAGAAAATAACCAAATTAAAGGAGCTAAATTTACTTTAGAAACGGTAGTTGGACTTTTAACAAAATATAATATCAAAATAGAGCCAAACTTTTAGAATACAATCGAGAACAGTGATACTGACTAAAAATATTGAAAAAGAATAATTTTGAACTCAGATAAAGTAATGCCAGCACATAACAACGTATATAATCCATTGCTAGTTCTAGCCTACTTACGAATATTCCTGCGGAATATTCTATTCGGTTTTTATTTGCTAAATTAGTTGCTTATACACGCAACGTATCATATACCAAACCGTTAGCTTTAATGCTTAGGTCATTGCAAAATCGCAAAATTTCAGTTTATAAATGAAGTTCGTTAAGTAAAAATCTGAAAACGAATTGTGGAATATAATACTGAATTATTCTCTGTAATCTGACTCAAGTTCGGAATCCAAATCAAAGCGGAATTTTTAGCTTGTTTGCGGAATTTAGCAAATCGCGGAATTACTCACTCGAAATCTGAATTAAAATTATTTCGGAATTTAAGCTAGTTTGCGGAATTGAAAAACGGAATTAAAAATTATTGTGTAAACGAAATACAAATATAAAATCGCACAAAAAGCTAACAACGCATAAAAAAAATTGCTAGATTAGAACTAAATTTAAAAGTCGTTGCTCTTTTACTACATCTGATTTTCCTTCGGAAAATCCTCGCTCGCAAAAACGCAACTATTTTTATACAAAACCGTTGCCATTAATTTGACCCAAACTATGAAAATACCGATTTTAGCGATTCTATTTCTTTCCATTAACTCTGTTTTCGGACAAATTGAAAAAGTTGAATACAATGAAATAATTCCAGAATATATAATTGCTGTTTGGGAAAATAACGGAACCTCAAATGATTCAGAATTTAACACACCTGAATTAAGTCAAATTAAAGAATTTTTTGTCGAATTGAGCAAAAGACAAAACGACATAACCTCTAATCAGTTTTTAACCAAACCGACAGATAATACTCTTGTTGCTCATTATCTGAATACTAAACTAAAATGGAATTCATTTAATGGTCCACACGTTGGACTAAAAAAACTATCAACTAAGAAGGTCGTTAAGAACTCAATTAAGAACTTACCGACAAGTAATGAACTTTTAGCGTTTTATTACAGCTCTATTTTCATAGATGTTTTGAATAAACAAAAACCAATGGATTTAGCGGAAACAAATATCGATTTGGAGAATCTAAATCTGGAAAATGATACGGAAAAAGCAATACTTTTTTTAACTGCAATGCGACACGTTGGATTTCAAGTAACTTCTTATGCTACAGCTCGATTTCCTGATAATTGCTTTAGAGCAATAGAATATGTTGAAAATATGCCAAAATTTAATGGAAAAGCATTTTATGAGTTTGACTTGCCAAAATTCGAGGATTTTAAAATAGAAGTTGATAAACGAAAACCAAAAATGAGTTTTAAAGAACGTTACATTCCTGAATTTGAAAAAGCAAAATTAGGAATGGAAAAATGTTTAGCGGAAGAAAAAAACTAATGGCAACAACGTGTATAATTCATTGCTAGTTCTAGCCTACTTACGAAAGTCCTCGCGGACTTTCTATCTGTGATTTATTTGCTAACTTTAGTGCTTAAACCACGCAACGAAATCATACACAAACACGTTAGGCACAATAAAAATTATTTCCTTTGTTGGTAATCCATATTGTTTGCCCACATCAATAGAAATATGCCTAAAGCAATTATCCAACTTGCTTTCCATATTATTAATCCTAAGCCTATTGTTCCTACAATTAATTTTGCGATTGTTGTTATTCTTTTTTCCATAATTTATACAGTGCCTAACACCGTATAAAAATAATAGCGGTTTAGGTCTTTATTTAAGTGTTAATAATATTAATTTAATTCTGCTCTTAATCGTTTGGTTCGTGCGTTTAATCCGCTACTATTCATATACAAGTACGTTGTACGCAAGCGGAAAAACTCATTCAAATTGAAAAAAAAAATAACATTTGGAATTTTAGCATTTATAATCGGAATTGGAATCGCATTCTATTCTGAATCTTTTTTTCGTGGAGTAATTCAAGATATTTTTAAATGGTCAACGTCTGACAAAATTAAATTTATAGGAAAGAACTTTTATGTTTTCTCAAACAAATTTTATTTTATCACTTTCGGAATTGGATTGCTGATTTTGACGCTCGAAAATTTGAATCAAGAACTTACTCAAATGTTGAAAAACGGAATTTTAAGCATTTTAATTTTTGTAATAATATTAATCGGAATTTCAGCAGTTGACGCAAATATGAAAATTATAGAATGTACTGCTTGTAATGACGGAATTAGAAAATTAAATTGGAATGAAATAAATTATGGAATGATTTTAGGAACGAGTGTAATCATTTCAATTATTCCGAATTTAATACGAATCATAAAACGAACGAAAAAGCCTGCGTACAACACCGTATAAAAATAATGCTTACTTTAGTGCTTAATCAAGAGTTAGTGCACTTTTGTTACGTTTGATTTTCCTGCGGAAAATCCTCGCACACAAAACCGCACTATCCTTATACATAAACGTTGCAAAACATTTAAGCTATGAGTAAGGAAGGAAAATTTATCCCTATGAGAAAAATTATTATAGTATTCATTACAACATTATTGATTTATTCCTGCGATGCCTACAAATCTGTTACAGATTCTACTTATCTCGGAATGACAAAAAAGGAATTTATTCAAGAAGTAAAATACCCAACTTTAGAAATGGCATACGAAGGAGTTGAAGTTTATAAAAAAACTAAAAGAGTAGTAAGAGGCGGTATTGCAATTTTTGAAACTCATTTCTTCTATTTTAAAGAAGGTAAATTAATAAGAATTGATACTGGCGAAAGAGTTAATCCAAGACAAGTGATTGACTTAAATATAAATAATAAAAACATTTAAAGATAGCAAGTGAGTGAATGATAAGTTAGTGTATGAACAATGACCCTCAGAGGTAGTTTTGTTCGGTGTAATGAGCAGTGCTGTTGCGCTCTTGATGAAACTAATTTATTTGAAACCCACTTGCTTTATTTATAAATATTTAATAAATAATAAAAATATGAAAAAACTTATTGCAGTATCAATCGCTAATGTAATTGAAAGAGATGTTAAAAATAATACGAGAATTATTGAAATAGAACAAATTCAAGATTATTTAAATGATGGCTACAACATTACAAATACTGAAATTATAATTACACCTACATCAACTGTATTTACAGTTATTTATCAATTGGAAAAGTAATTTCAGAATTAGAGTTTGCTTTATAAACTTTCTTTCTATAAAATAATAAACCAAATATTTTTGTTTCTATAACCATTATCGGTTTTTCAGGATAATCCATAGAATCTGAAAAAATTGATTTAGTACTGATTAATGACATAACACCCAACGTTTTGCAACAACGTGTATAAATAATTTTGGCTTCGTGCTTCAATCTATTTACTGTTTCCTATTACATTGTGTAGTTTTTAATCCGAATAATTTAGTATTTTAAACCAAACTATTCATACACAATCACGTTGCCCACAATAAGGAACACTATGGAGAGAGAAGAACAAGAACAGTAAATTAAATATGATTTATTTACTGTAAAAGATTTTGAGAAAAGCAGTAATGTTAAAACATATTACAAAAAGGTTGAGTACACTAAATCAATAGAGTACTCAATAAAAGAATTAGAAAAATTTGAAAAAGAAAGTGGAGTTGAAATATTCCTCTATTTTAATCATTTAGACTTGACATTAACACTATTCGATTATCTTCCGAACGATTTGGAAACAAAAAGAATTTGTCATCAATTTTTAGATTCATTGAATCAAGGTCTGGAAAATCACTTGAAAGAACACCACCGAAAATTTTGATTTCAGCAGACATAACATCCATTTGTGATGAATTTTCAAATAGCATTACATTGTTTGAGTGGATAGAGAAAAACTTTCTAAATCCGACTAATTGTTCATTTGATAAACTATGAAAAAGAAATTCTTTTATGATTTTATCTGTGTTTTTATTTTTTGACATAATATTGGTTTTAATTGTGTATTATTTTTGATGATTTGAAATATGGTTTTGACATAAGTGATATAAGTCTTGGCAAAATTCACTTTCTTTTGAGTGGTTCAAAAGGTGTTGTTTGGAAAAGGCTACCGATAAAATCATCAGATGATTTGCTAAAGTACTTTGTTTGATGTTTGGTTTTTCGATAACTCTTAAAAGAGTTTCAACAACCTCTTTCGGAGTCCAAAATTCTGAATTTGGTTTTAATGCTCCTGAATATAGGTCTGATTTATTAGATAACGGAGTGTTTTTTTTATTCAAGTCTGTATTTACTGAATAAGTCCTTGAATCCTTTAAAAAATCAGTAAACATTTTTTTAAACCAATCGTATGGAATTGAGTATTCTTGATTTAAACTTTTATCTTTAAAATAAACATAACCAGACTTGTACGAAATGACAATATCATCTGAACGTTTACTGTGGGCAACAGTGCGTATAAAAAATAGCTTCTTTTTGGTGAGCCATTTACCCAATTTTGTGTTTTTAAACCAGTTTACTAATCCTAAATTCTGTGTGTTTTTTACGCTACTTTTCATACTCTAAGTCGTTAGCTACAATTAAAACAGAACCGTGAAAAAAGAAAAAGTAATAGAAAAATTAGAGAAACATTGTTCTGAAAAACTTTACGTTCGACTGACAAGGAAAAAAGGTGGTTTTGAGGGAATCTCTACTGGATTTATCCTCAGCAAATCATCTGATTTTATATTACTTCAAGAAACAGATGAATTCAGAGTTTTAGGTTATCAAGTCATTCCAATTCAAACAATTAAACACGTTAGATATAATAAGAATGACAAAACAATCCATCGAATATTAAAAGAAGAAGGATTAATGAGTGAAGTTAAAGCTAAATATAAAGTTGATTTAACGGATTGGAATTCAATAGCAAAAGATATAAAAGCAACGGAATTGACAATTATATCAGAATGCGAACATCCTAAACAAAACTTTTTTTGCATTGGACAGTTAAAGCGTATTAATAAAAAATCAATTTCGATAAGGTATTTTAATGCTCAAGGCATTTTAGATAAGAAAAATACAAAGCACAATTTTGAGGATATAACAAAATTGAGTTTTGACGACCGATATGCAAACGTATTTTCAAAATATTTAAGAAAGTAATGAAAAACGTAGAAAAGATTTCAAATAAAAACGGGAATTGGTACATCGTTGAGATTATTGAAAAATGCGAACCTGTTGAACGAAATGAAAAGCAAGAATTGCGAAGAGTTACAACTTGGGGAAATCATCATTTAATTAAGGCTGATTCGCCCGAAAAAGCATTTGATAAAGCTGTAAAGCTAGGAAAAGAAGCGGAATATAAATTTACGAATTCTGACAAAATAGAAATGGAATGGATTTTTGTTGGTATCGGAGAATTGTTGCCGGTTTATGAAGACATCGAAGATGGAGCGGAATTGATGTGGAATGATTACGGATTTATTAGTAATCGAAGAACAATGAGAATGCCGTATAAAAAGAAAGAGTTAATGAAATTAATAAAACCGAAACAACAACCGAATAAATAACTGTAGCTAACAACGTATATAGCTCATAGCTTGGTAGTTGCTTAATCGAAGTTAATACATATTTGGAATGTCGCCAAATTTTTAAATTTGACGATTTCCAAATAAAAAGATAAATAGTAAAATTTAAAAATCTGGCTTGTGCTTAACCGAATAATTATCGCTAACTTGCACGCTACAAACCATATACAACACCGTTGTAATGCATTTCGGAAAATCGAAAATCGCAATGAAATTAACGGTTGACAAAGAATATTTTAGGAATTTAAAAAGATAATTAGAATCGGAATTTAATACTAAAAAAACAATCTGAATGAAACACATAATTACGATTTCAATAATAATTCTGACTTCTTGTGTAGGTTTGAAAAACGTTTCTAACGAATTAGTCGGAAAATGGGAATGTTATCATAAAGAACTTGAAGACGGAACTACAAAAAGTACGGATTTTGACGGAAATGAATTTGAATACTCTTGTAGTGGATTAATTATTGAACTAAAATCTGATTTTACTGGTTCTGAATCAATTGGTGGATTGAATTTTAAATACAAAAAAAATGACTCGATTCTGAATTTAGGAAATAGAAATTATGTTATCGAGAAATTGACAAAAACTGAACTCGTAATTAGAGATTATGATTCTGACGGAACTAATCTTTGGAATTATAGGCAGAAATTTAAGAAAGTAGAATAAACAGAAATAAAAAACGCATTACAACACCGTATATAATTTATTGCTGGTTATAGCCTACTTACGAAAATCCTCGCGGATTTTCTATTCGGTTTTTATTTGTTAACTTAGTTGCTTAACCACGCAACAAACCATATACAAACACGTTGTGGGTAATGAAAAAAAAACGATACTGAAAATGGAAAACATATTAGAATTAAAAACCATTAGTGAGTTACAGGAATACGATTTCTATATACCGTCATATCAAAGAGGATATAGATGGAGTTCCAAAGAGGTTATCGAATTATTAAATGACATTTCTAATTTCACTCCTAGATTAGTAAATGATTCCACTGACGAAAAAACTTGGTACTGTTTACAACCAATAGTAATTAAGGAAATCGATAATAATAAATTTGAGGTAATAGATGGACAACAAAGATTAACTACAATTTATTTAATATTATATTACTTAAATCAGGACTTTGTTGAAAAGAAAAGAGACAAACTATTTCAACTTGATTATCAAACAAGAAGTGATTCAAAAAAATTCCTAAGCCAACTAGAAGAAGGTATTGACAGTAAATCAAATGTTGATTTTTTCTATATCTCAAATGCTTATAAAGCAATTAATAACTGGTTTGAAGAAAAAGGACACAACTTTGATACAGGTGATTTTCGTTCAAAGTTTAAATTCAATTCTAAGGTTATTTGGTATTTAAGCAATGAAACTGATTCAATTTCAATATTTACAAGAATAAACATTGGAAAAATACCTTTAACAAATTCAGAACTAATTAAAGCTCTTTTTTTAAATAGTTCAAATTTTCAAAATCAAGAATCTAAATTAAGATTACGACAACTAGAAATAGCTACTGAATGGGATAATATAGAAAATTCACTTCAAAATGATAAATTCTGGTTCTTTTTAAATCAAAACTCTATTTCAACTAATAGAATTGAATTTATTTTTAATCTTATAAATGAAGAACCAGACCCTAATGACAACTATGACACTTTCAGGTTTTTTAGTAAGAAATTTTCCAAAGGTAGTAACGAAGAACTTACAGATAACTGGAATGAAGTCAAACGATATTTTCAGCGATTTAGTGAATGGTTTTACGAAAGAGAACTCTATCATAAAATTGGATTTTTAATAAGTACAGAATCTACCAATATAAAGGAACTTTATATAAAATCTGATAATATAAGTAAATCTGAATTTAAAAAACATTTAGATAGTCTTATAAAAAATGAATTAAAGAACATAGATATAAATGAACTACAATACTCTGATGGGAAGGACGTAAGAAAAGTTCTTTTATTGTACAATATTCTAACGATGTTAGCTAGTTCAAAAGATAATTCCTATTTCCCTTTTGATTTATACAAAAATGAAAAATGGGACATTGAACACATCACTTCCGTCAAGGATAAATTACCTGAAAAAAACAAGAAACAATGGATAGATGATGCAATAGTTTTTATCGGAAATGAAACTAAAGAAGAAAAAAAACTACGAAAAAAAATCAATGCTTGGAAAGAGGAAGATGAAAGTGGGTTTAAGTTACTCTTTGAAGAAATTGTCTCTTATTTCAATGCAGAATTAAGAGAAGATGATGACATTAATGATTTATCTAATCTTACATTGTTAGATTCAGCAACAAACAGAAGTTATAAAAATGCTGTATTTCCTTTTAAAAGAAAAACAATAATTAACCGTGATAAACAAGGTATATTTATTCCTATTTGCACAAAAAATGTATTCCTCAAATATTTTAGTGAATATCCTCCTAAAATTTCATTTTGGTCACAAGAAGACCGAGAAAACTATGAAAACGATTTACACAATGTATTAAACTCATATCTAGCCTAAAACCTATGCAAAACGAAAAATATAAAGGGAAAATATATAGTTTTTATGAACTTCTTCATTCCAGCAAAATCGAAATTCCAATTATTCAACGTGATTACGCTCAAGGCAGAAAGGATAAAAAGAAAATCAGGCATAATTTCTTAAACGCATTGTATGAAAGTATAAGTAAGGAAGAAAAAATAATGCTAGATTTTGTTTACGGGAGTAATACAGAAGATGCATTTCAACCCTTAGATGGACAACAAAGACTTACAACACTTTTTTTATTACATTGGTACGCTGCATTAAAGGATACTAAGCTAGAAGAGGAAGAAAAAACTTTAATTAAGTTTACATATGAAACAAGAATATCTTCAAGAGATTTTTGTAATTCACTTATAAAAAATAAAATCCTCTTAGAAGAAGACACCTTACCAAGTAACACAATTATTGACTCACCTTGGTTTTATTTATCTTGGAAAAATGACCCAACAATAGATGCAATGCTTAGAACCATTGATCATATTCACACTTTATTTTATAAAACTCCTAATCTTTGGCACAAACTAACTTCGAAAGAATTTAATTTAATACGATTTTATCACGTAGAATTAGAAAATATTGGATTAACAGATGACCTTTATATAAAAATGAATGCTAGAGGTAAGTTACTCTCTACTTTTGAAAATTTCAAAGCTGGTTTTGAGAAATTAATACGTGACGAAAAATGGGAAGATGATTCTGATTTCACAAAAACTTTTGCATTTAAAATTGACACTACTTGGACAGATTTGTTTTGGGAATACTTCAGAAAAGAAGACACAGTTGACAATTCTTTTGTGAATTTTATTTCTACAATTTTAATGATTCAACAATCTGTTGAACGAAATAAAAAAACAGAAGAAAGATTAAGGATTATCTCTAAATTACAAGATGACTCTAATAATATAACTCCAAAACAATTTAGATTAGAAGATTTTAACTATTTAGTAGACTCTCTAAATCTAATTAATGATAACTATGAAAAAATCAACTCTATAGAATTTAACTTTCCTCTTTTCAGACATACTCCAAAAGAGAGTTTATTAAAAGTCATAACATTAGACTCAGATGCATCATACACACAAAAAGTACTCCTTTTTGCTCAATTAGAGTACTTTAGAAAAAACACCAATGTGAATCCTCAAAAATATCTTGAATGGATGAGAGTAATTAGAAATATTATTTCGAGAGGAGATATTGAAAAAAGTGGTAAAAGACCAGATATAGTAAGAAGTCCTGCAACATTTGATGGTGTTATTTATCTTATATCTGAATTATCTATTGGTTCTGGAGATATTTATGACTACTTATCAAAAGCAACCAACTTAAAATCAACTTTTGCAAAAGAACAAGTTGAAGAAGAAAGATTTAAAGCAAAAACCATAATCAATAATCCTGATTCAAAGAAAATTATATTTGAATTAGAAGATACAGATTTACTTAGAGGTCGAATTGATTTCATTTTTTACTGTTTGAATATTGACAAACAATCTGAAACAATTGATGTAAAATTATTTGAAGAAATTAAAACTGTATTTGTGAAATATTTAAGTTCCGACTTGTGTTTAACAAATGATTTAAGAAGAGCTCTATTAACAATTTCCGTAAACGGAAAATATGAGTTCTATCATTATTGGTGGTCTTTTTGGAATGTTGTAAATAGCGACAAAAGAAGGTTAATAGATAAATATCGAGAAATAGAATACTTAATACATTCTGAATTTAAAGAATATTTTAAAAATTTAATTCTAAAGCTTAAGGAAAATAATTTAAAAGAGTTAGCAATTAATTTCGTACCAGATGATAGCTTTCCTAATTGGAAACTAAAACTTATTAAGGAAGAAAAATTATTAAATGATAATGGCTCAAACTATATTGCTATTCCTCCAGATAATAGTCATTGTTACTTACTTAAAAGTAAAAGACCAAGAGATAAAAAAGGGTGTGTGAGAATTGAATAATCACTACCCACAACAACGTATAAAAAACATAGCTAGATAAGTGCTAAACTCAAAGGTTCTCCCCTATTTGCAAGGTCCGCCAAATTTTTAAATTTGGCTTTTAGAATAGAAAAATTAAAAACAAAATGTAAAAATTTGGCTCGGTGCTTTAACGAAATTTATCGTATATTTATACGCTACGTTTCTTATACCAACCGTTGTAAGCAATTTAAGAGTGCATTAATGAAAGATTGGGAATTAGATAGAATTTATATTTGGATTAGGGCAGCTAGCATTTATGAAAAGAATAACGGAGTAAAATTTCTAATTGACCAAAATGATAAATCACTCTTTAATCTTATTTTAAAAGATAACGAATGGAAATGCGTGCTGAATCAAGAAATTGGTGTTAGATATTCAAAAGAACAGATTAAAACACTTGAAAACAAAATAGAATCTCTAAAAAATAATCAGAATGAAATTCTAGAGTTTCCTAAATTTAACAAAAGTGAAATAGAGCATATCAAGAAAACTAAATTAGAACTCGAACAAAAGAAGAAAAACAAGTTAGAATTTGATTTGGTGCAATATCAAAAAACGATTTACGAAAATCCATCAGATTTTGGAATTGAATGGTTGAAAAAGCTTGGAATTGAAATTAGTGAACTTTCTCGAATCGGATTCTAAAATTAATATGATAAAGACTATTAAAAAATGATTTTCATATATAAAAATCGCGGGATTTTAATTCCTGTATATCTTTTTGTTTCAGTTTTAGGAATAATAATCCTAAACGGTTTGTTGAAAGAATATATTGGTGGATTTTTTTCAAGCGAATATGATTTTCAAATTGTTTTAGGAATTGGTTTATTAATCTCTTTCATTTGGACATATTTAACAAGCTATGATTATATAGAAGTTGATGGAGAAAAACAAAGGATTGAAATGAATAACCATTTTTTCTATATTTCAAATAGACTTTGGAGTTACATAATGTTAGGCGCTTCGATTTTAGCACTAGCAGGAGGAATAATTGAGACTTTGAGTAAATAAAAACTGCTTACAACAACGTGTATAATTAATTGCTTTGGTAAGTGCCTATTTGGAAATTCCTTCGGAATTTCTTCTGGTTCGTTTTTGTTTACTAAATTAGTTGCTTAGACAACGCAACTAATCATACACAAAACCGTTGCCATTAATTATGACTCGTCCTGAATAAAGGCTACATAATTTTAAACATTATGTATAAAAACGACAGAGTAACCAGACGTTACAGCGAACCTTTTAAATTAAAAATTTTAGCCGAACTTAGCACTGGAAAGTATAATAAGTATCAATTAGGAAAACTATATGGTATTGCTTGTTCAACAATTAATGAATGGATAAAAAAGTATGATCGTAAAGACCTTATGAACACAAGAGTTATGGTAGAGACAAACGATGAAATATCAAGAATAAAAGCACTTCAAAAAGAAATTACTCAACTTAAAAAGTTACTTCTTAAAAAAGATATGGATGGTCTTATTGAAGATGCCTATTTGGAAGTAGCTGCTCAAAAACTGGGATATAAAAGTGTTTTGGAACTTAAAAAAAAACTAAGTATCAAGCCTTAATTATTGCAGTTATAAAGGCTAAAGGATTTGCTTCGATTTCTATGGTGTGCAATAGTTTTAATTTAAAACGAGATGCTTATTACAAATACAAAAGTAGGGCTGATAAGAGAAAAGAAATAGAACAACAAATTATACATATCGTTAAAAAAAGACGCAAATCCTTACCTAGAGAAGGTGTGCGTAAATTAATGAAATCTTTAAATGAGGATTTTGAAAAGCAACACTTAAAAGTAGGCAGAGATACTTTGTTTAATGTACTTAGAGAACATAATATGTTAACACTTAGAAAAAAATATAGTTGTAGAACCACAAACTCCTATCATAGATTTTATAAGTATAACAACCTTATAAAAGATATGAAAGTTACCAAACCTAATCAAGTATGGGTATCTGACATCTCCTATATCAGAACCTTAAAAGGTTTTTGTTATCTGGCTTTGATTACAGATATGTATTCAAGAAAAATTGTAGGATATGACCTTAGTGATAGCCTAGAACTTAAAGGATGCGTAAGAGCTCTTAATAAAGCTTTGTATAAAAAGACAAACATTAAAAATCTTACTCATCATTCAGATAGAGGAATACAATATTGTAGTAATGTATACACTAATATTCTTAAAAGAAAAAAATAGAAATTAGTATGACTGAAGAAAATCATTGTTATGAAAATGCAATGGCAGAACGTGTAAAAGGAATATTAAAAGATGAGTTTTATCTAGATCAAACCTTTATGAATACGACTCATGCAAAAAGAGCAGCAAAAAATGCAATTAATTTATACAACCAAGAAAGATTACACTTATCTTTAGACTTTAAAACACCAAATATGGTATATAAATTAACAGCGTAAATTCAATTTTAACCTGTAGCCATATTTCAGGACTAGACAGGTAATAAAACAATAGAGTAATAATAAATTGAAAGAAAAAATCCAAAAATATGACTTCAAAGAAGGACTTCCGCAGGAATTTGAAATTATAGATTTTGACTTACTTTTCGATGGGTTTTCCGAAGAAATAAAAAAACCACATCGAGCGGAATTTTATCAGATTTTGTGGTTTCAAAAAGGCGCTCCAACACATTTGGTCGATTTTAACCCAATAAAAATCAAACCAAACTCATTACTTTTTGTCAATAAAAATAGCGTTCAAATATTCGACTATAAAACTAAATTCAAAGGAAAAGCCATTTTTTTTACCGACAGTTTTTTCTGCAAAACAGAAACAGATACAACATTTTTGAGAAGTAGTATTTTGTTCAACGACTTACTATCGATTTCACAGATACAATTACCCAAGAACGAATCTATTATTAAGACTGTTTTTGAATTATTGGAAACTGAATTAAAAAACGCCAAAGACAACTATCAATCTGACTTACTACGAAACGATTTGCGTAACCTTCTACTACATTCCGAACGGGAAAGACGAAAACAAGATTTTATAGAATTTAAAAAAGATGCCAACCTTGAACAGGCATTGTATTTTAAAACCTTATTAGATGACAATTTTGTAAGCCATAAAAAAGTTAATTTTTACTGTCAAAAAATGCACCTGACACCAAAAAGACTTAACCAAGTAACTTCTAAAATTTTTGGAAAGACACCTAAAAATATCATTAACGATAGAGTTTTGTTAGAGTCAAAAAGATTATTGTCTCATACAAACGAAAGTGTTAAGGAGATAGCGTTCTCATTAGGCTTTGAGGAGCCTACCAATTTTATAAAATACTTTAAAAAACACACTGGTAAAACACCTGTTGAATTTAAAGAAAACTTCACTTTGGCGTAAAAGTATCATTCAAAGGACTTTTTTTATCGTTTCTTTTTTTCTTCTTCATTGCAACTTTGCAGTATCAATTTAAAATCATAAAAAATGAAAAAGATACTATTAAGTGCAACGGTAGTTTTAGCAATAGGGTTAACCGCTTGCAACAATCAGAAAACAACAAATTCAGAAACTAAAAAAGAAGAAAAAATGGAAATTTCAAACAAAGAAAAAGTAGTTACTCTTTTAAAAAGCATTGAAACTGGTGCACAAGAACCTGCTGGGTACATTAACCCTAATAAATATATTCAACATAATCTTGGAATTGCAGACGGACTTGCTGGATTTGGAACTTTATTACAACAACTTCCTCCTAATTCTGCAAAAGTGAATACAGTTAGAGCTTTTGAAGATGGTGATTTTGTGTTTACTCAAACAGATTACAACTTTTTCGGACCAAAAATCGGTTTCGATATTTTTAGATTTGAAAATGGGAAAATTGTTGAACATTGGGATAATCTGCAAGAAACACCAGCAAACCCAAATCCAAGTGGAAACACTATGATTGATGGAGCAACTGAAATTAAAGACATCGATAAAACTGAAGAAAACAAAACTTTAGTTGAGAATTTTGTGAATGATATTTTAGTAAACGGAAAAATGGAAAAATTGGCTGGATATTTTGATGGAGATAATTACATACAGCACAATCCTAATATTGCAAATGGACTTTCAGGACTTGGAAAAGCATTAGAATATATGGCTTCACAAGATATTACTATGAAATATGATAAAGTTCACAGCGTTTTAGGGGAAGGGAATTTCGTATTAACAGTTAGCGAAGGTTCATTTGCAGACAATCACACTTCTTTTTACGACTTATTTAGAGTTGAAAATGGAAAAATTGCTGAACATTGGGACGTAATGGAAACGATTGCACCTAAAAACGAATGGAAGAACAACAACGGTAAATTTTAAAAACATAATAAAAATGAACATAATAGAAGCACTAAACTGGAGGTATTCCACAAAGGATTTTGACCCAAACAAAAAAATATCGGAAACAGATTTTGATAACGTAAAAGAGCTTTTAAGAATGAGTCCTTCCAGCACCAACATTCAACCTTGGCATTTTATAATTGCAAGTACAGATCAAGGAAAAAAACGAATGGCAAAAGGGACACAAGGCTTTTTTATCTTTAATGAGGCCAAGATATTAAATGCTTCGCACGTGGTTTTATTTTGCTCAAGACTTTCGGCAGGTAAGGATTATATGCAACATCTTTTAGACGTTGAAGACCAGGACGGAAGGTTTCCTAATGAAGAAATAAAGCAAAATGTAAATGGTGGTAGAAATGCTTTTGCTGACATTCATAAATATGACTTAAAAGATGTACAACATTGGATGGAAAAACAAGTCTATCTGAATATTGGAAACTTTTTATTAGGAGTTGCGGCCCTTGGTATAGACGCTTGTCCAATGGAAGGTATTGATGTAAAAGCATTAGATGAAGAATTTGGCTTACGTGAAAAAGGATTTACGTCAATTACTGCAGTGGCAATTGGATACAGAACCGAAAGTGATTTTAATACGACTGATAAAACACCAAAATCAAGGTTACCTGAAAGTGAAATAATTACAGTGTTTTAGTTGGAAAGTCTAACGTTTTACAGCAACTCGTCCTGAATAAAGGCTGCATAATTTTAAAATTTGTAACTTGTAAATATCTATTAACTAATTACATATGAAATTATGAAAGTAAAGTTCATAATAATATCCTTATTTATAGCATTTGGAAGTATTTTATTTTTAAGCATCGAAAAATTTCCAACAGAAACAAATGAAGCTGAAACGTTTTCAAAAATTGAAACGTTTACTTTTATATCAGGTGGAAAAAAAAACAAAGGAAAAATATATTTTCCAGCCTCATATGAATCCAATAAAAATCTGCCAGTCATCTATTTAATAGATTTTGCAGAACAGCATTTTAAACTAGCAACTGACGAATTTGAAAGGGTAATTGATGGTGTAACTCAAATTCAGGGATTTGATGCATTAGTTGTTAGTTTAGAAAATATACCAGAGTTTGATGCTGAACCAGAAACATTTCAAGAGCAGTATGCAATTTTTAAAAATATGGCATCTTATGTTGATAGCAAATACACCAAAAACCAGTCTAAAACATTAATCGGTAGAGGAAGTGAATCAGGTATAGTTCTTATGGCTCTTTTTAATGAAAATCAAGAGCCTTCTGTGTTCAATAATTTTATTGCTACAGATCCATCACCAAAATACGCAGCTTTTATTATGCAATTAATTGAGAAAAATGCTATTCCTAAAAGGAACTTAAATAAAAAACTTCATTTTACTTTTTCAAAAACTAATGATCGTGTTGAATGTAACAAATTAATTAATCTAATTAAAAAAGCAAACTATAACTGGTTGGATTTTGAGGCAATTGAATATGCAGAAAGTGATTACGAAAATACATATCCTATTTCTTATGCAACTGGAATAAAATATGTTTTTAACAAGTAATATTAGAAATTAAATAATGTACTAGAACAAAGAAAAGAACTATAAAAAGCTGGGAAGATTGGAGATAGCACAACAATTAAATTAGATATTGTAAATTAAGCTCCTAAAAAACTGATTACGCTTTAAGCAGAGATAACCGATAATTTCCCTAAATTTATGGAAAATGAAGCAAAAGACTTTTACAATATTATTTACTTTAATGAAATAGAAAAGGAAAAACAAGTGTAAAATCTTGCGGTATTGGGTATAAGAATAATGTTAAATTTTTTACCTGATGAATTATTTCATTCCTGCTAACGAAAAGCTATTAATGAATTTAATTTTTTATTTAGAAACAGATATAGACATAAAAAAAGAATAATATGGATAAAGCACTTCAAACAATGATTGATAATATGCCTGAAAAAACAGGAAAATCTTTAAGTGAATGGAAAGCAATGCTTAAAGCAAAGTCTTTCACCAAACATTCAGAAGCTGTTAATTTTCTTAAAAAAGAACATAATGTAACGCACGGTTATGCAAATACTATTGTAGCATTATCAAAAGAAAAAAATGAATCTCCAACGGATCTGGTTAACAATCAATACCAAGGAAAGGAAAATCTGTTTATAATTTACAAAAGTTTGTTAGCTGTGATTCATGAATTAGGTAGAGACATTACAATTACACCAAAAAAGACGAGTGTAAGTATAATCAGAAAAAAACAATTTGCGTTAATTAAACCTGCAACTAAAACTAGAATTGATTTAGGTTTAAAATTTAAGAACAAACCAACAACTGATCGACTTGAAAACTCAGGTCCGTTTGGAACAATGTGTTCACATAGAGTAAAACTCACAAATGTAGAAGATATTGATAGTGAACTAAAAAAATGGCTGAAGGAATCCTATCAAAATGCAGAATAATAATTTCCGTAAACAACAAACAGCGCTTAAATAAAAAAATATAGGTTTATTATTCTACACAATAAATTAGAGCTATTAATAATATGTTAAAAAAAATAGACAGACTTGTCTGTTTTTAATTTTTTTATATATATTTGTACCTTGAAACATTCAGAAATTAAAAATAGAATTATTGAAACAGCCTCATCTTTGTTTTATAAGAATGGCTATAATGCTACAGGAATAAATGAAATTATTTCTGAAGCAGGTATTGCTAAGGCAACACTATATAATCATTTTAAATCGAAAGAAGATATTTGTATTGCTTACTTGCAATTTAAAGACACAACTTTTATTGAAAGTATTAAAGAATATACAGCCTCTAAACCAAAAGGAAAATTACAAGTATTAGCTATTTTTGATTTTCTTGAATTATTCTTTAAATCTAATGAGTTTAATGGTTGTTGGTGTATAAAAACAATTTCTGAAATTCCTTTAGATAATAAAAAAATACGAAAAGAAATACAGCTTCAAAAGAAAGTATTTATTCAATTTATTTCAAAGCTTATAGCAACAAATATTACAACAATTAAAGAAGAGGAATTAGACTCTAAATCTCGAAAAATATATTTATTATATGAAAGTGCAGTAGGAGAGAGTCATTTACATCAAGCAAACTGGCCAATTAAAGAGGCAAAAAATCTTTGTTCTTATTTATTAGAATAAAAAAATTTACACAATAAAAGACAGACTTGTCTGTCTGTTTAACATTAATTAATAATTAAAATAAAAAAATGGAAAATTTAACAAACAAAGTAGCCTTAATTATTGGAGGAACAAGTGGTATTGGGAAAGCAACAACAAATGCTTTATTAGAAAAAGGAGCAACAGTACATATTGTAGGAAGAAATATAAATAAAATAGACGATACTGCTAATTTGGTAAAGCATAAAATTAACATATCAAATATAAGTGAAGTAACAGCTTTAATCGCAAAAATTGAAGCTTTAGATAATTTAGATTACTTGGTTAATGCATCTGGTATTTTTGGTCCTAAACCTTTTTTAGATCATACTATAGAAGATTATAACTCTTACTTAGATTTAAATAGAGGTTTCTTTTTTATTACCCAAAGTGTAGCTAAAAAAATGAAAGCTACCGGAGGTGGTTCAATTGTTAATGTTGGTTCAATGTGGGCAAAACAAGCAGTAAAAGCAACTCCTTCAGCTGCATATTCTATGCAAAAAGCGGGATTACACTCTTTAACAAAAAATTTAGCTATGGAATTAGCAGATTATAATATTCGAGTAAATGCTGTTTCACCTGCAATTGTGAATACACCAGTTTACCACGATGTATTTGGTGGAAAAGAAGAAGCTAAAAAAGCATTAACAGGCTTTAATGCTTTTCATCCAATCGGTAAAATAGGTGAGCCCGTGGATATTGCAAACAGTATTTTATTTTTACTTTCAGATAAAACTTCTTGGGTTACTGGTGCAATTTGGGATACTGATGGAGGTATTATGGCAGGAAGAAATTAAAAAAGTACAATAACAATGTATAAAAACTTAGGGGTATTTAAGTTAAATTTATAGTTTTATGTACATAAATAAAGTTAGAAGTAAATTTTTTTTGATAAGGTTAAGTAATACATCAAAAAAGAATGCTTTTTTACGCCTATGTTGTTATACAAACTGTTGTAATTAATTAAAAAATAATGAAAAAAAATATACTAATTTTAAATATCTTACTGTTACTAACAGCTTGTAATTCTAAGAAAGAAGAGCAAAAAAAAGAACACTATTTTTTACCGCCACCAACAACTTATAACTATAAAATTGTTGATGGGCATAAATTATTTTATAGAGAAGCTGGAAATTCAACAAAACCTACAATAGTATTATTGCATGGATATCCATCTTCCTCTCATTCTTATAGAAATTTGATTCCAATGTTGGCAACTCATTATCATATTATAGCGCCAGATAATCTTGGTTCTGGATATAGCGATCATCCAAGTACAGATAGTATTAAATATACATTTGACCTACTTGCCGATAAAACCGATAAGCTTTTAGAAATGTTAGATGTTGATGAGTATGTGATGTATATGCAAGATTTTGGAGCTCCTGTTGGTTATAGAATGATGATGAAAAAGCCTGATAGAATTAAAGCTCTAATAGTTCAAAATGCTAATGCATATCTTGAGGGTTTAACACCTAAAAGACAAGAGTTTTTTAGAACTGCCCAAACAGATACTTCTCAAGAAAAATATGAATTTCTATATACTTTAACTAGTAGAGATGCTATTATTAATAAACAATATTTATTTGATTTAGATTCAACAAATTATAATATTCAAAGTCCTGATGCTTGGGTTCATGACTTAGCATTTTTAACATCAGAGAATGATCGACGCATTCAAGTGCAGTTATTTCAAGATTACAATAATAATTTAATTCGTTATCCTAAATGGCAAAAAATGCTTAAGAAAACTCAACCAAATACGCTAATAGTTTGGGGTGGTAAAGATTTAAAGTTTAACGCTAACGGAGCTAAAGCTTATTTAAATGATTTGCCAAATGCAGAATTACATCTTTTAGATGCAGGACATTTTGCTGCTGAAGAAAAAACAGTAGAAATAGCAAAATTGATATTAAATTTTCTCGAAAAAATAGAATAAACGTTAGAATTGAAGCCTATAAAAATATATTTTATATTTTAATGGGCTTTATTAATTTCGATTTTGTTAGTTTATTTATAACACTATATAAAAACTAGTTTATCTACAGTAAAACTAGTTTTTCACATTTCAATAAATACAATATAATCCATTTCAAAAAAAGTATATTTGCTCAGAATTTAATTTAAAGTATTGTGCAAACATATTTTCAGCATTTTTCTACTTCTATAAGTACGTTTAAATTACCAAGTAAGTTTACCTTCCCTTTTTACTATGAACCACATCCGTTATGTGAGTTAGCGGCTAGTGAAGTACAAAATTATTTAAAAACACAAACAGATTTTAAGCATAATTTTGGGTTAAATAGTTCTGAAAAAGAACCGGGTATTGGTAAAATGTTTGGGGTGTTAATTGTACAAAATCAGTATAATGAAATTGGATATATTTCAGCTGTTTCAGGGAAATTAGCTGGAAAAAACATACATAAAAAATTTGTTCCTCCAGTGTATGATATGCTCACTAAAGATTCTTATTTTTCACAAGAGGAAACCATTTTAAATAGCATTAATTTAGCGATAGAAAATCTTGAAAATAATGCTGAATATCTAGAACTACTCGCACAATATAAATTAGAACAAAAAAAAGCAACCATTGATATTCAAGAAAAAAAAGCAGCATTAAAAGCTGCAAAACAAGATCGAGATATACGTAGAAAAAAAGCTAAAGAAGAATTGTCTTTAGAAGCTCAAACTACGTTAAATATAGCATTAAATAAAGAAAGTTTAGAGGCTAAGTATTTTTTTAATAATGTTAATCGTTATTGGGAACATACTTTAAATACCATCACTAAAAAATTATCGGTTTTTACTAATAAAATAGCTGAATTAAAAGAACAACGTAAAACAAAATCAGCTGCATTACAGCAGTATTTATTTGAACAATATAAATTTTTAAATTCAAAAAAAGAAGTCAGAAATTTAACCGATTTATTTTTAAAAACTACAGAGCAAAATATACCAGCAGGTTCAGGAGAATGTGCAGCTCCAAAATTATTACAATATGCTTTTTTACACAATTTAAAACCTATTGCAATGGCAGAGTTTTGGTGGGGGCAATC